>NZ_KI965887.1:0-5522 GCF_000524665.1 Alcanivorax sp. 97CO-5 | reverse complement strand
CCGGGCAGCCTAAAATCAAATTATAACTATCGACGACCTTTTCTAACCTCGCCAGCTCTTCGACCATGTCAAAAAACTGCTTTTACTACACCTTTCACGAAAGAATCACTGACTAGCTACAAGCTGTTGAAAAGCGACGTGCGCCTCAGTGTCCTGAGGTGTGAAGCTATGGAGTGTTGTCGCGATGGGCGGAGATCAATTGCGGTTAGAGGTCCACTTCAGTCCTCCCTCTCTGGTCTTCCGGGCTGGCACGTCTCGCTTAGTCTATATCACAAGCCGGTCTACCAGATTATTCAAGAGCGTTAGCTTAATAATAGGAGAGTATGCGGGGCTAAATTGTATTCAGTTGCTTCCTTTCTAATGCGTTTCGTAATGTTCTTTTTTCAGTACCTGTAAGGCTCGACTCTTTGCTCCCGGAGATTGGTTATTTGTAAAGTAAACAAGCGTTTACATGATGTTTCAAGATAGTGCGGGGCTCCATAGTGATGAGGGAAAGTGGTATGGTTGCTTTTGTCGTTTTGGGATGGCAGTGAAGAAGGTGTGGCAGGAGAGGTGTTTCTGCGTGCCGCGGCCGTCTTCAGCGGGCTGATGCCTAGTCATTTGCTAAACACAGTTAACGGAATTCGCAGGATATGCCTGCTCCGGTTTGCTTTTAGCTGGCCGTTTCATTGGATCTTAAACTCGGGAAAGGTTAAGAATTATGATAACAGATAAGAGTACGATCACTCCCCTTAAGGCACTGGCTCGGCTCTGTTCGCAACAGGGTGACGCAGTAGCGTTTGTTCAGCCGCTAGGTGGTGGCGAGCTGCGTGAATACACTTGGAAACAGGTAGATGAAGAAGCGCGCAAGATTGCGGCGTATTTGCAATCTATCGGGATGCAGAAAGGTGACCATGTTGCGCTGGTTTCTAAGAACTGTGCTGAGTGGATTATTACCGATGTGGCGATTTGGATGGCAGGAGGCGTTAGCGTTCCTTTATACCCAACCCTTGTGGCTGAAACCGTGCGCCAAATTCTGGAGCACAGCGAATCCAAATTCCTTTTTGTCGGCAAGCTTGACGACTGGGACATAATGAAAGCCGGTGTACCTGACGGTGTTCAGCAGATCGCCTTGAGTCTAGCTCCTGCAGATGTGTTGAAGGACTTCCCGAAGTGGCCAGATATTATCCGTGACACGGCTCCTTTGCTTGAAGTAAACGCTCCGGCCCTGACCGACCTCGCTACCATTGTTTACACTTCGGGGACCACAGGGATGCCGAAGGGGGTAATGCACGATTTTGAAGGTCTTTCCACTGTGGGGGAAAAGATGATCAAACTGTATGACCTGAAGCCGGACGGACGCATGATCTCTTATTTGCCGCTATCTCATGTGGCTGAACGTGTTGCTGTGGAAATCGCTGTTCTCTATGTGGGAAACAAAATTTTCTTCGCCGAATCGCTTGATACCTTCGGTGAAGACATCAAGCGTGCGCAACCGACGGTCTTTTTTGCTGTGCCCCGTATCTGGTCTAAGTTTTATCAGAAAGCTTCTGAAGCGCTGCCACCGAAAAAACTGAATCTTTTACTGAAGATTCCAATCGTCAATAAGATTATCAAGAAGAAGATACTTGGTGCCATGGGGCTGGATGAATGCCGTATCGCGTTGTCAGGGGCTGCTGCGCTGTCCCCCGAGATTATTGCCTGGTTCAAAAAGCTGGATCTAGAAATTCTTGAAGGGTACGGCATGACAGAAAACCTGGCTTGGTCGCATTCTACGGAAGAGGGTGATCAACAGATTGGTTGGGTTGGTACGCCCAATGACGGTGTTGAGTGCCGCATTGGTGATGGTGGTGAGATTTTGGTGCGTAGTGTGGGTAATCTGAAGGGTTACTACAAGCAGCCGGATAAAACAGCGGAAGATTTGACCGAAGATGGTTGGCTGCACACTGGTGATGTGGGCGAAATCGACGGTAAAGGTCGCCTGCGTATCACTGGCCGGGTTAAAGAGATTTTTAAGACGGAGAAGGGCAAATATGTTGCGCCGGCACCCATCGAGAATCGTCTGTCGACAATGCCTGGACTCGAATTAGCCTGCGTGATTGGTCAAGGTATGGGGCAGCCGGTGGCATTGCTCAATCTTACTCCGGAAGAGCAGGAGCGCTTGAGCAAGGATGGTGAGAAAGAGCGCTTCAACAAGGAGCTGGAGAAGTTATTGGCGCGCGTCAATGAAGAGCTGGACCCGCATGAGCGTTTGACCACCCTAATCGTGTGTAAGGATGCCTGGACCGTTGAAAACAACCTGATCACGCCGACGCTGAAATTGAAGCGTAACGAAATCGAAAAACGTTATGGCGATGCAATTGTTCGATGGTCTAAGACCCGAGGAGTGGTTTGGGAAGCGTGAGCGAGATGAAGGAGGCGGACCTAGCGTTGGTTCGCCTTCTTTCTGACGGTTCCTTTCGTTCTGGCTCTGAGCTAGGCGATGAGCTTGGTATTTCGCGGGCGGGAGTCTGGAAGCGAGTGCGGCGGCTTACCGACTTTGGTCTTGCCCTCGAGTCTGTAAAAGGAAAGGGCTATCGGCTGGCTCAGCCTCTGGAATTGATTGACCCAGGCATCGTTAGGCGCCATTTGCATGGCGCTGCAGATTTACATTATCAGTGGGTGACAGGCTCTACCAATGCGGATGCATTGGCTCTGAGTGGCCCTGTTGTCCGTCCTCAAGTTTTCATTACCGAATGTCAGCAGGCGGGTCGTGGTCGTCGAGGTCGTGCCTGGCAGTCTCCTTTTGCGGCTAATCTTTATGCTTCTATTCGCTTCACGCTAAATGGTGGCTTTTCTGCTTTAGGCGGCTTGAGTCTGGCGGTTGGCGTTGTGGTGGGTGAGGCGTTGCGTGCGTTCGACCCCGCCCTTCCTGTTGCGCTCAAGTGGCCCAACGATTTGTTAGTGAATGGTGCGAAGGTTGGCGGCATATTGATTGAGCTGGCAGGTGAAATGGAGGGGCGGGTGGATGTTGTGATTGGCGTTGGGCTCAATGGTCGCATGACTGCCGCTCAGGCGGAGTTGATCGACCAACGGTGGACTGACCTAGCCACTGTGCTAACGGTGATGCCCTCGCGAACGGAGCTGGCAAGCCAGGTGATTACTCAGTTAATGGATATGCTGCCACTTTTTCAGGCGCAAGGGTTTGATGCCTTTAAGGGGGCGTTTGCAGACTTTGATGCCGTGTCCGGTAAAAAAGTGGTGGTCAGTGCTACAGGTCAGAATGTTGTCGGGGTTGCTGTCGGGGTGGCGTCTGATGGTGCGTTGTTGCTGGAAACTGACGATGGGATCCGTTCTCTTTATGGAGGAGAAGTGAGTTTGAGAATTCAATGATGCTGTTTGTTGATGTGGGGAATACCGCCATGAAGTGGCGCTACCGCGATGGTGATGTCATACACCAAGGCGGGGGGCGCCATGAGCGTGAGTGGTCACGAGTGGTTGAGCTCATGCTGAGATCATTAGTAGGCATGCCGAGTGAAATATGGGTGGCCTCGGTGGCCGGGCCGGAGGCTGATGAAACAATTGCTTATTACCTGAAGGAGGCTATTCGTTGCGAGCCCCATTTCTATTATTCTTGTCAGTCAGATTTTGGCGTGGAAAGCTGTTATCCAGAGCCGAGAAAGCTGGGAGTGGACCGTTGGGTGGCAATGATTGAAGGCTTTCAGCGTTATGGTGCCTCCATCATTATAGACTGTGGCAGTGCGTTAACTATTGATGCTGTTGATTCGCGCGGCACTTTTCTTGGTGGCTACATTGTGCCTGGCCTTGGGATGTTGCGAGGCGCCTTGCTGAGAGATACATCGGATGTGCACATTGAGCCGGGAATGGCGCAATTGGGATTGGGGCGGTCTACCGGTGAGTGTGTCCATAACGGACTCTTGCGCATGTCTGTGGCCTTTGTCACGGAGGTGGTGCTTGAACTGCGCCAAGTGCTTGATGATACTTGCAAAGTGCTAGTTACCGGCGGAGATGCCCCGGAGCTCATTGGTGCGTTTACGTTTGAGTTCCTGCATGCCCCTGATTTAGTCCTAGATGGATTGGAGCGGGTGGCGGCACGACAACAATAAATAATAAGGGGGCTGCTGTGCGGTGGATATTCTATAGTTTGTTAGTGATCAACTTGGTCTACGTAGGCTTTCAGTTGGTCGGATCGCTATCCCCCGAATCAGCGTCTCTGAATCTTTCTGAGCCAAGGCATGCGGATGATGAGCGGCTGCAATTGCTTGCAGAGCGGCCGCAGCCACGCAGTGGAGGCGAGGCCGGTGTGCCTAGTGGGAGTTTGTGTACGGTAGTAGGGCCTTGGAAAAATCAAGAAAGAGCTGAGGCGGGCGCCGTTCAGCTTAGAGCCATTGGCTTGTCGGGCAGCGTGCGAAGTTTGAGTGTGCAAAAGGATAGGCTTAATTGGGTCTATTTGCCTCCTTATGCGGGCAGAGCGCGGGCTCTGCAAGTATTGCGTGAGTTGCAGGATCATGGAATCGACAGCTTTGTAGTTAAGAATGGAAAAGATGCCAATGCCATCTCTCTGGGCTATTTTTCTAGTGCAGAATCGGCTGAAGGGCTTCGCGTGAAGATGCAGAATGCGGGTTACCCGGCGTTTGTTCGTGAAACGTCCCGCAATGTGACGGAGTATTGGCTGTATTTGTCTGATTCATCGGTTGAAAATAATCCTGACCTAAAAGTATTTCTTGAGGCAAATCAATCGCTTAATCTTTCCAAGGTGTCCTGTCGCTGAGTTGCTGCGCAATTATTAGGCGTTTGTTGCCTAAGTGGATTGCGTCCCCCCATGCCTTTCTATAGAATTCGCAACCCTTGTGAGCTGGCGTAGCTCAGTTGGTAGAGCAGCTGATTTGTAATCAGCCGGTCGGGGGTTCGACTCCTCTCGCCAGCTCCAATTTATAAATGCTTGGTGACTACTTGAAAAGAAGTTGACAAGTTATTGAAGTGTAAAGAGAATGTAGGCCCTTTTCTGGAGGGGTTCCCGAGTGGCCAAAGGGATCAGACTGTAAATCTGACGCGAAAGCTTCGGAGGTTCGAATCCTCCCCCCTCCACCAGATAAGTTGGTTTTGCCGTGCGGCAGTTGTCGCTAGGGAAACCAAAAGCCGGATTGCTGAAAGGCAAGCAAGGTTAGCGGGTATAGTTCAACGGTAGAACCTCAGCCTTCCAAGCTGATGGTGCGGGTTCGATTCCCGCTACCCGCTCCAAATCCGGAGAAGTTTGGCTGCCGCTAAGGTGGCATGAAGGTTATGCTCATGTAGCTCAGTAGGTAGAGCACACCCTTGGTAAGGGTGAGGTCACCGGTTCAAATCCGGTCATGAGCTCCAGTTTCCGGGCTCGGGTATATCCTGGGCCTGGCTTCATGTGTCTTGATGGTGCCAGGGTGGTCTGCAGGCATAGATTGCAGTCCTTAAATGTGTCTTTCTCGGGTGTATGCGCGCCATATGGCGAAAAAGCACAGCCAAATTAAGAGGTGAAGAGTCGTGGCTAAGGAAAAGTTTGAACGTAA
>NZ_KI965886.1:0-15695 GCF_000524665.1 Alcanivorax sp. 97CO-5 | reverse complement strand
CCGTACCGTTGGTGCCGGCGTAGTAGCTAAAATCACTGAATAAGTTGTTCGGTGGTAAGGGTGGCGGGCCTCGCTCGCTGCCCTGTTTGTTTTAGGTTTTTAGAGTTACAGGCCAGTAGTTCAATTGGTAGAGCACCGGTCTCCAAAACCGGCTGTTGGGGGTTCGAGTCCCTCCTGGCCTGCCAATTTTCCCAAAACTGCCACTAAGGTGGTGGGGTGCATCGTCAGATGAGCGAGAAAACAGAAGCGCGTTCCGGCTCTGCCGCCTTTGAGGCGGTGAAGTGGTTGTTGGTTGTGGGTTTTGTTGCTGCGGCCGTAGTGGGCAATAGCTATTTCTCCGACCAGCCGACCCTCTATCGAGTAATCGGTGTTGTTGCTGTTTCTCTGGTGGCGGTATTTGTTGCTCTGCAGACTGAGCAGGGCAAGGCATTCAATCAGCTGCGGAAGGACTCCTTGGTTGAGCTGCGCAAAATTGTGTGGCCGACGCGTCAGGAAACCCTGCAAACTACGCTGATTGTTCTGGTCTTTGTTGTGATTGTAGCCCTGTTGCTTTTTGTGCTCGACTGGATTCTCGGTGGACTTATGTCCTGGGTTATTGGCTAAGGGGTGAGCATGGCAAAGCGCTGGTACGTAGTACACGCCTATTCAGGTTTTGAGAAATATGTAAAACGCGCCCTTGAAGAGCGCGTTAAATTGCGTTCTATGGAAGAGCTTTTTGGTGACATTCTGGTTCCAACTGAAGAGGTGGTTGAAATCAAGGGTGGCCAGAAGCGTAAATCCGAGCGCAAATTTTTCCCGGGTTACGTTCTGGTGCAGATGGAGATGTGTGACGATTCCTGGCACTTGATCAAGGAAACCCCGAAAGTGATGGGCTTTATTGGTGAAGATTCGAAAAATCCGGGTCGCGTTTCACCGATTACCCAGAAAGAAGCGGATGCTATTCTGCGGCGCATGGATGATGCAGTAGAGAAGCCGAAGCCCAAGACGTTATTTGAAGCGGGTGAGGTGGTTCGTGTTAATGACGGCCCCTTTGCTGACTTCAATGGTGTGATCGAAGAGGTGAATTACGAGAAGAGTCGCCTGCAAGTTGCGGTGATGATTTTTGGTCGATCAACGCCTGTTGAGCTGGAGTTTGGTCAGGTCGAGAAAACCTGATAAAGCAGAGCGTTTAAATGAGGTGCCCCGGTCGCTGTAAAAGGCGGCCGGGGCGTTTTGACAACCTGAGGGGAGCCCGTTATAGACGCGGCGTTTGCACCCAAGGAGTCTTAAAATGGCGAAGAAAGTACAAGCCTACATCAAGCTGCAGGTTGCAGCTGGCCAGGCTAATCCTTCACCGCCGGTTGGTCCTGCTCTGGGTCAGCACGGTGTGAACATCATGGAGTTTTGTAAGGCGTTCAACGCCCAGACTCAGCAGCTGGATGCCGGGGCACCGGTTCCGGTTGTGATCACCGTGTACAACGATCGCTCCTTTACCTTCACCATGAAGACGCCGCCGGCGGCCTACCTGTTGAAGAAGGCAGCAGGGATCAAGAGCGGTTCCGGTGAACCGAACACCAAGAAAGTGGGCAAGGTAACCCGTGCGCAGCTGGAAGAGATCGCCAAGGCTAAAGAGCCTGATCTGACCGCTGCGGATATGGATGCCGCCGTGCGCACTATCGCGGGTTCTGCCCGTTCCATGGGCCTGGATGTGGAGGGTTAACCAATGGCTAAACTGTCTAAGCGTAACCGTGCCATCCGCGAGAAAATTGAAGCGGGTAAGCTGTATCCGGTGGAAGAAGCGGTTGCCCTGCTGGCTGAGCTTTCTGCCGTTAAATTTAAAGAGTCTGTGGATGTAGCGGTAAACTTGGGTGTTGACCCGCGTAAATCCGACCAGAACGTCCGTGGAGCCTCTGTCCTGCCCCACGGTACAGGTAAAACTGTCCGTGTTGCTGTTTTTGCTCAAGGCGCGAAAGCTGAAGAAGCAAAAGAAGCGGGCGCAGACGTTGTCGGTTTTGATGATCTGGCTGAACAGGTTCAAGGTGGCGAGATCAACTTTGATGTGGTGATCGCCTCCCCCGACGCCATGCGCGTTGTCGGCAAGTTGGGCACGATTCTTGGCCCTCGTGGTCTGATGCCTAACCCGAAGGTTGGTACCGTGACTCCGGATGTGGCTCAGGCTGTCAAGAATGCCAAAGGTGGTCAGGTCCGTTACCGCACCGATAAAGGTGGCATCATCCACTGCACGGTGGGTCAGGTAGGTTTTGATACCAATGCCATCAAAGAAAATGTGGAAGCGTTGATTGCTGATCTCAAGAAGGCCAAGCCATCATCCGCTAAAGGGACTTTCTTCAAGAAAGTAACGCTGTCCACCACTATGGGTCCTGGTCTGTCTATCGATCCGGCATCCTTGGTGATGTAATGAGTTTCGATCCTGCCGAAAGGCGGGATCAAAAGGGCTTTGATCCCGATGCCGCGTCACCTGTAGTGAGCGTTATCGGGGCGTCAAAGACCGCAGGTTTTCGGTGTGTTTTGGTGTCTGCCTTTATGAGGTAAGTAAACCGCCGAGATTAAGGGGTAACCGCCTGCGCAGGCGCGGTAGTTGTTTCCTGATTTGTTCAGGTTGTGGCTCCGCGATATTGGTCGGGAAACCGACCTTGGCGACCGCCTCAAAATCAGATCGTAGTCGATTTTGACGGTTAATGTTTGTGAATCCAGGAGGTACATCATGCCTTTGAATCTGGAGGACAAACGAGCGATTGTTGCTTCGGTAAATGCTGTTGCTGCTGAAGCGCTGTCTGCTGTGGTTGCTGACTATCGTGGTCTCACTGTTTCTCAGATGACTGAGTTGCGTAGTAAGGCCCGTGAAACCGGTGTGTACCTGAAAGTAGTACGGAACACGCTGGCGAAGTTCGCCGTGAAAGACACAGAATTCGAGTGTCTGAACGATGCACTGGTTGGCCCCACTGTTTTGGCTTTCTCCAAGGATGATCCGGGCGCTGCTGCTCGCCTCATCAAGGATTTCGCCAAAGACCATGACGCGCTGGAAGTAAAAGCTCTGGCCGTGGGTGGCGTAACTTATGGTGCTCAGGATATCGATGTCCTCGCCAAGTTGCCGACTCGCGACGAAGCAATTTCTCAGCTCATGTCCGTTATGCAGGCCCCTGTGGCCAAGTTTGTTCGTACCCTCAACGAGGTGCCTGGCAAATTTGTTCGTACGGTTGCTGCAGTTAAGGACCAGAAACAGAGTGCTGCCTGATTTTCAGGTTGCGTAACTACCCGATCTAATCGGATCGCCACAGTGGTGATTTAGGAGATTGAAAATGGCCGTTTCCAAAGAAGATATCCTCGGCGCTATCGCCGATATGAGTGTTATGGACCTCGTTGAACTGATTGAGGCCATGGAAGAGAAGTTCGGCGTAACTGCCGCTGCCGCTGTTGCTGCTGCTCCAGCAGCTGCCGGTGGTGATGCTGCTGCTGCTGAAGAGCAAACTGAGTTTGACGTTGTTCTGAGTAGCTTCGGTGACAAGAAAGTTGGCGTGATCAAAGCTGTTCGTGAAGTAACTGGCTTGGGTCTGAAAGAAGCCAAAGAGCTGGTTGAGAGTGCTCCTGCTCCTGTTAAAGAAGGCGCTACCAAAGACGAAGCCGAAGAGATCAAGAAAAAGATCGAAGAGGCTGGCGGTACTGCCGAGCTCAAGTAAGCGCATTGGCGCTATGCCTTTTCGCGTTAACGCGCAAAGGCGCCGGCTGGCAGCTTTTTGGCTGCCAGCCTTTTGTCGTTTCTGTATGAAGGGTTTCATGCAGAAATATCACCACAAGGTGATAGGTCAACAGCTGAGGAACGCAGATGGCATACTCATTCACTGAGAAAAAGCGGATCCGCAAAGATTTCGGCAAGCTTCCGAAAGTTATGGAGGTGCCTTATCTCCTGGCGATACAACTCGATTCTTACCGCAAATTCCTGCAGCAAGATAAGAGCGCTGAAGAGCGCCTGGAAGAAGGTCTGGAAGCCGCTTTCCGGTCGGTATTTCCGATCGCAAGTTATTCAGGAAATGCAGCGCTGGAGTATGCCGGCTACGAGTTCGGCAAACCCGTTTTTGATGTAAAAGAATGCATCATTCGCGGTACTACCTATGCGGCGCCATTGCGCGTGCGTATTCGTCTGGTGATTTACGATCGTGAATCATCCGGGGCGATTAAAGATATTCGTGAACAACAGGTCTACATGGGTGAAATTCCCTTAATGACCGAAAACGGTACCTTCGTTATTAATGGTACCGAACGTGTGATTGTGTCTCAGTTGCACCGCTCGCCTGGTGTTTTCTTTGACCACGATAAAGGTAAAACTCACTCTTCCGGTAAGCTGCTCTATTCTGCCCGGGTGATTCCTTACCGTGGTTCCTGGTTGGATTTCGAGTTCGATCCTAAAGACCAAGTCTTTGTACGGATCGACCGTCGCCGCAAGTTGCCGGCGACCATCCTACTGCGTGCGTTGGGGTATACCTCTGACGAAGTGTTGGAGATGTTTTTCGACACCAACGAAATCGCAGTGGAAGACGGCATTTACCGCATGAAGCTGGTGCCGGAGCGTCTGCGTGGTGAAACCGCGACCTTCGACATCCTTGCCGATGGTGAAGTCGTGGTGGAGCGTGGCCGTCGTATTACTGCACGTCACATTCGTCAGTTGGAAAAAGCCAACATCGAATATCTGGACATCCCGGCCGAGTACTTGCAGGGCAAGTATCTGGCTAAGTCGATCATCGATCAGGATACCGGTGAAATTCTGGTGGAGTGTAATACCGAGCTGACCGCGGAGACGCTGGAAAAGCTTGAGCAAGGTGGTATTACCGACTTTGAAACACTTTATACAAACGACCTGGATAACGGGCCGTTCATGGCGGACACCCTGCGGGCCGATCCGACTCGTACGCCGCTGGAGGCATTAGTCGAGATTTACCGGATGATGCGTCCAGGCGAGCCGCCGACGAAAGAGGCCGCCGAAAACCTGTTCAAAAACTTGTTCTTCACTGATGAGCGGTATGACCTGTCCACCGTTGGCCGGATGAAGTTCAACCGCCGCCTTGGTCGTGAAGATGAAACGGGTCCTGGCATTCTCTATGACGGTCGCTACTTTAGTGCGCGCTCTGATGAAGAAGGCAAGCAGTACTTCGAGCAGATGGGGGGGGAAACCTCCGACATCATTGATGTACTGAGAACCTTGGTGGATATCCGTAACGGTAACGGGGTGGTGGATGATATCGACCACCTAGGTAACCGTCGCGTACGTTCTGTGGGTGAAATGGCCGAAAACCAGTTCCGTGTTGGGTTGGTGCGTGTTGAACGTGCGGTCAAAGAGCGTCTTAGTCTGGCTGAATCCGAAGGCTTGATGCCGCAGGATCTGATCAATTCCAAGCCGGTGGCAGCCGCAGTGAAAGAGTTCTTTGGCTCTTCCCAGCTGTCTCAGTTTATGGATCAGAACAACCCGCTGTCCGAGATCACCCACAAGCGTCGTGTTTCTGCGTTGGGCCCGGGCGGGCTGACCCGTGAGCGTGCTGGTTTTGAGGTGCGTGACGTGCACCCGACTCACTATGGTCGTGTATGTCCTATCGAAACACCTGAAGGCCCGAATATTGGTCTGATCAACTCTCTGGCTACCTATGCCCGCGCCAACGAGTACGGTTTCCTTGAGTCTCCGTACTTGAAGGTGATTGACGGCAAGGTCAGTGAGGAAATCGAATACCTGTCAGCGATCGAAGAGGCCGAGTGCGTGATCGCACAGGTGGACGCGAAGATGACAGAAGAGGGCGGTTTCGAAGAAGACTTCGTTACTGTACGTCACCGTTACGAATTTACCGTGATGGAGCGGGACACCATTACCCATATGGATGTCTCCCCTCGTCAGGTGGTATCCGTGGCGGCGTCCCTGATTCCGTTCCTCGAGCATGATGATGCGAACCGGGCCTTGATGGGGTCGAACATGCAGCGTCAGGCTGTGCCTACCCTGCGTGCTGACAAGCCACTGGTAGGGACGGGCTTCGAGCGTCACGTTGCCCGTGACTCCGGTGTCTGTGTGGTTGCTACCCGTGGCGGTATCGTCGACAAGGTTGATGCATCGCGAATCATTGTGAAGGTTAATGATGACGAAGTGAGCGAAGGTGAAGCAGGTGTAGATATCTACAACCTGACTAAATACACCCGCTCCAACCAGAACACCTGCATCAATCAGCGTCCGCTGGTGAAAGTGGGTGACCGGGTTGCTGCACGCGACATCATGGCTGACGGTCCTTCTGTGGACATGGGCGAGCTGGCCCTGGGCCAGAACATGCGCGTGGCCTTCATGCCATGGAATGGTTACAACTTTGAGGATTCCATCCTCATCTCTGAGAAAGTGGTGAAGGATGATCGATTCACCTCCATCCACATTCAGGAACTCACTTGTATTGCTCGTGATACCAAGCTGGGTCCGGAAGAGATTACCGCTGATATCCCCAATGTGGGTGAGGCCGCGCTATCCAAGCTGGATGAGTCCGGTATTGTCTACATCGGTGCAGAAGTGGAAGCCGGTGACATTCTGGTGGGCAAGGTAACGCCGAAAGGTGAAACTCAGCTGACCCCGGAAGAAAAACTGTTGCGTGCCATCTTTGGCGAGAAGGCCTCCGACGTTAAAGATACCTCTCAGCGCGTATCTTCCGGCGTTAAAGGCACCATCATCGATGTGCAGGTCTTTACCCGCGACGGTGTTGAGAAAGATGAGCGTGCCCGTCAAATTGAGCAGGCTGCCCTTGAGCAGTTCCGCAAAGATTTGAAAGACGAGTACCGCATTCTTGAGCTGGATATTCTGGAACGTCTGCGTGCCGTCATGGTAGGCAAGAAGGTCAATGGTGGTGCGGGCTTCAAGCGCGGCACTGAGATGACCGGCGAGATCCTGGATGGTCTGGATGCCGAGAAATGGTTCGAACTGCGCCCAGCTGATGATGATGTCGCTGAGCAACTTGAGCGTGCTCAGCAGTATCTGGAGCAGCACAAAAAAGAGCAGGACGAACGCTACAAGGATAAACAGGCCAAGATCTCCGGCGGTGATGACCTCGCCCATGGTGTGCTGAAAGTGGTTAAGGTCTACCTGGCCATTAAGCGTCGCATCCAGCCCGGTGACAAGATGGCTGGCCGTCACGGTAACAAGGGTGTGATTTCTGTAATCATGCCTGAAGAAGATATGCCGCATGATGAGAACGGCGTGCCGGTGGATGTGGTCTTGAACCCGCTGGGTGTACCGTCCCGTATGAACGTGGGGCAGATTCTGGAAACCCACTTAGGCTGGGCTGCCAAGGGTCTTGGTGAGCGGATCGGCGAAATGCTGGCCGAGCAGAAGAAGATTGCAGACATTCGCGTCTTCCTCGACAAGATCTATAACCAGGCAGGCGCCGGCGGTACCCCAGAAGATCTGGATAGCTTTAGCGATGATGAAATCATCGAGCTGGCCAAGAACTTGGTGGGCGGTGTGCCTATGGCAACCGCGGTATTCGACGGTGCCAAAGAGTTCGAGATCAAGGAGCTGCTGGAGCTGGCTGGGCACGATCGCTCCGGTCAGGTGCAGTTATGGGATGGTCGTACCGGTGAAGCCTTTGATCGCAAGGTTACCGTGGGCTACATGTACATGCTCAAGTTGAACCACTTGGTGGACGACAAGATGCATGCGCGCTCCACTGGTTCCTACAGCCTGGTTACCCAGCAGCCGCTGGGTGGTAAGGCGCAGTTCGGTGGTCAGCGTTTCGGTGAGATGGAAGTGTGGGCGCTGGAAGCCTATGGCGCCGCGTACACCTTGCAGGAAATGCTCACTGTGAAATCCGATGACGTGAATGGCCGTACCCGCGTTTACAAGAACATCGTGGACGGTGATCACCGCATGGATCCGGGTATGCCGGAATCCTTCAACGTATTGCTGAAGGAAATTCGTTCTCTCGGTATCAATATCGAGCTGGAAAACGACTAAGTCAGTGGGCTCCGCCAGGTTGATGGCGGAGAGCTACTGGCTACCCGGGTTTAGGAAAGAATCTAGAGCGAAAGCTCACTACGGAGGACTGGCCTTGAAAGACTTGCTGAATTTGCTCAAAAGTCAGGGACAAGTCACGGAGTTCGACAAGATCCGCATCGCGCTTGCGCCGCCGGATCTGATCCGCTCCTGGTCTTTTGGCGAAGTGAAAAAGCCTGAGACCATTAACTACCGCACGTTCAAGCCTGAGCGTGATGGTCTGTTTTGTGCGCGTATCTTTGGTCCGATCAAAGACTACGAATGCCTGTGCGGTAAGTACAAGCGTTTGAAGCATCGTGGCGTTATCTGTGAAAAGTGTGGCGTAGAAGTCACCCTTTCCAAGGTGCGTCGTGAGCGCATGGGCCACATCGAACTGGCAAGCCCTACTGCACACATCTGGTTCCTGAAGTCTCTGCCGTCCCGTATCGGTTTGATGCTGGATATGACCCTGCGTGATATAGAGCGGGTCCTGTACTTCGAATCTTTCGTTGTGACCGAGCCAGGCATGACCACGCTTGAGCGTGGGCAGCTGCTTACCGATGAAGAATACTTCGACGCCATGGAAGAATTCGGAGACGAATTCGAAGCCAAGATGGGTGCCGAAGCTGTACAGCAACTCCTGATGGAGTTGGATCTGGTCGAAGAGATCAAGATCCTGCGCGAGGAAGTGGAGTCCACGAACTCTGATACCAAGCTGAAGAAGCTGTCCAAACGCCTCAAGCTGATGGAAGCCTTCAAGGATTCCGGTAACGCGCCCGAATGGATGGTTCTCACCGTGCTGCCGGTACTGCCGCCGGATCTGCGTCCACTGGTGCCGCTCGATGGTGGTCGTTTTGCGACCTCCGATTTGAACGATCTGTATCGCCGGGTAATCAACCGTAACAATCGCCTCAAGCGGTTGCTGGATCTGAGCGCGCCGGACATCATCGTGCGGAACGAAAAGCGTATGCTGCAGGAATCTGTAGATGCGTTGTTGGACAACGGTCGTCGTGGCCGTGCCATTACCGGTTCTAACAAGCGTCCTTTGAAGTCCCTTGCCGACATGATCAAGGGTAAGCAGGGCCGCTTCCGTCAGAACCTGTTGGGTAAGCGAGTCGATTACTCCGGTCGTTCCGTGATCGTGGTAGGTCCGACTCTCAAGCTGCACGAGTGTGGTCTGCCCAAGAAAATGGCGCTGGAACTGTTCAAGCCGTTTATCTTTGCCAAGCTGGAAGGGCGTGGTCTGGCGACCACCATTAAGGCGGCCAAGAAAATGGTCGAGCGCGAAACCGCTGAAGTGTGGGATATCCTCGCTGAAGTTATTCGCGAACACCCGGTTATGTTGAACCGGGCGCCAACCCTTCACCGTCTCGGTATTCAGGCGTTTGAGCCGGTGCTGATTGAAGGTAAGGCCATCCAGCTGCACCCGCTGGTGTGTGCGGCCTTCAACGCCGACTTCGATGGTGACCAGATGGCGGTGCACGTACCGCTGACCCTGGAAGCGCAGCTTGAAGCCCGTGCATTGATGATGTCCACCAACAACATTCTTTCGCCCGCCAATGGTGAGCCGATTATCGGCCCAACCCAGGACGTGGTGCTGGGTTTGTATTACATCAGCCGTGACCGTGTGAATGCGCAAGGTGAAGGCCATGTATTTGCCGACACCAAGGAAGTGATGCGTGCGCTGGGTAACAAGCAGGTGCACATCCACGCCCGCGTTAAGGTGCGTGTGCATGAAGTGGTGAAAGACCTGGAAGGTAACGTGGAAGAGCGTACCTTTATCGCCGATACTACCCCTGGTCGTTGTAAGCTGTGGGATATCGTGCCGGCGGGTCTGGGCTTCGACATGGTCAACCAGAACATGACCAAGAAGGCCATCTCCAAGCTGTTGAACACCTGTTACCGGATTCTTGGCACCAAAGAGACCTGTATCTTCGCTGACCAATTGATGTACCTGGGCTTCCGCGAAGCAACGCTGTCTGGTTCTTCCATTGGTGTGGAAGACATGGTGATTCCGGATGCCAAGTACACCATGATCGACGCTGCCGAAGAGGAAGTGCGCGAGATCGAGGAGCAATTTGCTTCCGGTCTGGTGACTCGCGGTGAGCGTTACAACAAGGTCGTGGATATTTGGGCTCGTACCAATGACCAGATCGCTAAGGCGATGATGGAAAACCTCCGTGTTGAAGTGGTTAAAAACCGCGACGGCAAGGACGAAGAGCAGGGCTCTTTCAACTCCATCTTCATGATGGCCGATTCCGGGGCACGGGGTTCCGCTGCTCAGATTCGTCAGCTGGCCGGTATGCGTGGTCTGATGGCGAAGCCGGATGGCTCCATTATCGAAACGCCTATTACCAGTAACTTCCGTGAAGGTTTGAACGTACTCCAGTACTTCATCTCTACTCACGGTGCTCGTAAAGGTCTGGCGGATACGGCACTGAAAACAGCGAACTCCGGTTACTTGACTCGTCGTCTGGTGGATGTGGCGCAGGATCTGGTGGTCAACCATATCGACTGTGGCACGGAAGAAGGCCTGCTGATGACGCCGCTGATTGAAGGTGGTGACGTTGTAGAGCCGCTGCGCGAGCGTGTACTCGGTCGTGTGGTTGCCCGTGACGTGATGAATCCTCTCAACCAGGACGAAGTAGCGGTTGAAGCCGGCACGTTGCTGGACGAAGTTTGGGTTGCGCAGCTGGAAACCATGGGTGTGGACGAAGTGCTGGTGCGCTCGCCGATTACCTGTGCGACTCGCTGGGGTGTGTGTGCGACCTGTTATGGGCGTGATCTGGCTCGTGGCCATCAGGTCAATGTGGGCGAGGCTGTCGGTGTTATCGCAGCACAGTCCATTGGTGAGCCGGGTACCCAGCTGACCATGCGTACCTTCCACATTGGTGGGGCGGCTAGCCGAGCGTCTGCAGTATCCAGCATCCAGATCAAGCACGGCGGTAAGGTGCGTTTCCATAACGCCAAGCACGTGCAGCATAAGGACGGTCTGGTAATCGTTTCCCGTTCTGCTGATCTGGCTGTTGCTGATGAGCTGGGCCGTGAACGTGAGCGTTATAAGCTGCCCTACGGTGCCACGGTTACCGTGAATGAAGGTGATGAGGTTAGTGGTGGTCAGGTCGTTGCGACCTGGGATCCGCACACACACCCGATCATTGCGGAAGTGGAGGGTAAGGTGCAGTTCGGTGATATGGAAGAAGGTATCACTGTAAACCATCAGACCGACGAGCTGACCGGCCTGACCAACATTGAAATGCTCAGTTCCCAGAACCGCCCTTCAGCGGGTAAGGACATGCGTCCGGTTATCCGTGTGCTGGACAGCAAGGGCAAGCCCATCGTGATGCCCAATACGGATATGCCAGCCCAGTACTTCCTGCCGGGTGGTGCACTGTGTGGCCTGAAAGATGGCGCGAATATCGGCGTTGGTGATGTGATCGCGCGGATTCCGCAGGAGTCCTCTAAGACTCGCGACATCACCGGTGGCCTGCCCCGTGTTGCTGATTTGTTCGAAGCACGGAACCCGAAAGAAGCGGCAATCCTGGCTGAAAAGACTGGTACCGTATCCTTCGGTAAAGAAACCAAAGGTAAGGTTCGCCTTGTTATCACTCCGGATAATAGTGATGACAACTACGAAGAATTGATTCCGAAATGGCGTCAGCTCAACGTATTTGAAGGTGAGCGGGTTGAGAAAGGTGAGGTTGTCTCTGATGGACCGCTGAACCCGCACGACATCCTGCGCCTTAAAGGTGAGTCTGAGCTGGCCCGTTACATCGTTAACGAAGTGCAGGAGGTTTACCGTCTGCAGGGTGTGAAGATCAATGACAAGCACATTGAAACGATCATCCGCCAGATGTTGCGCAAAGTAGAGATCCTGGAAGTGGGTGAGTCTCACTTCATTAAGGGTGAGCAGGCAGAATATGCCCGCGTTATGGAGGAAATTGATCGCCTGAAAGCCGAAGACAAGATGCTGCCGCAGTACCAACGACTGCTATTAGGTATCACCAAGGCTTCCCTGGCGACAGAGTCCTTCATCTCTGCGGCGTCTTTCCAGGAAACCACCCGCGTTCTCACCGAAGCGGCGGTAACCGGCAAGGAAGACGACTTGCGTGGCTTGAAAGAAAACGTTGTTGTGGGTCGTTTGATCCCCGCCGGTACCGGCTATGCCTATCACATGGAGCGTCGTCGTCAGCGTGCGGATGCGCGCGGGCCAGAAGCGCCAACCATGGACGAGGTAGAAGCTGCGCTGTCAGAAGCTCTTAGCTCCTCAGGCGAGTAAGCTGGGCGTTTTCTTGACCGATAATGGCCTCCGCCAGCAGTGGCGGTGGCTATTTGAGCCCCCTCAGGGGCAACAGTAGAGATTTGTCGGTGCCTTGACGGGATGCCGGCAGCTCCCTACAATCGCTGCCCCCCATGGTTTCATGGGCGGTAATTGGGTGACACAGGCCGTGAATTCACGGTTTTTTGTCACAGAACTGTAAGCGTGAGGCAGTAGTTTCATGGCAACTGTAAACCAGCTGGTGCGCAAGCCGCGCAAAAGCAAGGTAGAAAAGAGCGACTCCGTAGCCCTTCAGGGCTGCCCCCAGCGTCGCGGCGTTTGCACCCGGGTGTATACCACTACCCCGAAGAAGCCAAACTCCGCGCTGCGTAAAGTGTGTCGTGTGCGTCTGACCAACGGTTATGAAGTATCTTCCTACATTGGTGGTGAAGGGCATAACCTGCAGGAGCACTCCGTAGTATTGATCCGTGGTGGTCGTGTAAAAGACCTTCCCGGTGTTCGCTACCACACCGTACGTGGCACTCTGGATACGGCAGGCGTGCAGGATCGCAAGCAGCGTCGTTCCAAGTATGGCGCCAAGCGTCCTAAGTAATACCTAGCTACCTTTTCTGAATGCCGTGGCCCGAGTGGCTGCGGAGGGATGAGTAAGGCCCGGACGGCATGCCGTTCCGGAATCACCTGAAGTTTTCCCCGCCCAAAGCGGGAATGTTAGAGGAACACATCCGATGCCAAGACGTCGCGTTGTCGCTAAACGGGAGATCCTGCCGGATCCGAAGTTTGGAAGTCAGATTCTGGCTAAATTCATGAACCATGTGATGGTTAGCGGTAAAAAATCCGTGTCCGAGCGTATTGTTTACGGCGCACTGGATATCATCACTGAGCGTAAAGGGTTAGATGCCCTAGAAACGTTTGAAAAGGCACTGGACAACATCCGTCCGGCTGTCGAGGTAAAGAGCCGCCGTGTTGGTGGTGCTACTTACCAGGTTCCTGTTGAGGTTCGTCCCAGTCGTCGTACTGCTCTGGCAATGCGTTGGTTGGTAGATGCTGCCCGTAAGCGTGGTGAGAAGAGCATGCCTGCTCGTCTGGCCGGCGAAGTGATGGATGCTGCTGAAGGCAAAGGCGCTGCGATGAAGAAACGTGAAGACGTGCATCGCATGGCCGAGGCCAACAAGGCCTTCTCTCACTTCCGCTTCTAAGGCGCAAAGCAAGCGAGTGAAACCGGCCTGTATTCAGGCCGGTTTTAGTATTTGAACCACAGAATCGAGGTTAGCAGCGTGGCTCGTAAGACTCCTCTCAATCGCTATCGTAATATTGGTATCTGTGCGCACGTAGATGCGGGCAAGACGACCACTACCGAGCGTATTCTTTTTTACACCGGTGTGTCTCACAAAATTGGTGAGGTGCATGATGGTGCTGCCACCATGGACTGGATGGAGCAGGAGCAGGAGCGTGGTATTACCATTACCTCTGCTGCGACCACCACCTTTTGGCAGGGTATGGATCAACAGTACGACCAGCACCGAATCAATATCATTGATACCCCAGGGCACGTTGACTTCACTATTGAGGTTGAGCGTTCTCTGCGTGTGCTTGATGGTGCGGTTGTTGTGTTCTGTGGTTCCTCTGGTGTTGAGCCGCAGTCAGAGACTGTATGGCGACAGGCCAATAAGTACGAAGTGCCGCGTATCGTGTTCGTCAATAAGATGGACCGTGCTGGCGCGGACTTCGACTCTGTTTGTAACCAGATTCGTAAGCGTCTGGGTGCCAGTGTCGTGCCGATTCAATACAATATCGGCGCAGAAGATAACTTCAAGGGTGTTGTCGACCTCATCCGTATGAAGGCGATCTTCTGGAATGAAGAAGACATGGGGATGACCTACGAAGAGAAGGATATCCCGGACGACATCAAAGACCGTTGTGACGAACTTCGTGAGCAGATGACCGAAGCTGCGGCGGAAGGTTCTGAAGAGTTGATGGAAAAGTACCTGGAAGAAGGTGACCTTTCCAATGACGAAATCAAGGCGGGGCTGCGTCAGCAGGTTCTGGCTAATGAAATCGTTCTCGGCCTTTGCGGTTCTGCGTTCAAGAACAAGGGTGTTCAGGCCCTGCTTGATGCGGTTATCGAATTCCTGCCAGCACCGGACGAAGTTAAAGCTATCCAGGGTGTGTTGCCGGATGGCGAAACCGTTGAAGCGCGGAAATCTTCCGATGATGAGCCGTTCTCGGCTCTGGCATTCAAGATTGCTACCGACCCCTTCGTAGGTTCATTGACCTTTATTCGTGTTTACTCAGGCGTGTTGAACTCTGGTGACAGTGTTCTTAACTCTGTGCGTGAGAAAAAAGAGCGTGTAGGTCGTTTGCTGCAAATGCATGCGAACAGCCGCGAAGAGATTAAAGAAGTGCTGGCGGGCGACATTGCTGCTTGTGTGGGCATGAAAGATGTCACTACAGGCGACACTCTGTGTGACTTGAAAAACCCAATTGTTCTTGAACGCATGGAATTCCCAGAGCCGGTAATCTCTGTTGCGGTAGAGCCGAAGTCCAAAGCCGACCAGGAAAAAATGGGTCTGGCGCTGGGTCGCCTGGCGCAGGAAGATCCGTCTTTCCGTGTGAAGACCGACGAAGAAACCGGGCAGACCATCATTTCTGGTATGGGTGAGCTGCACTTGGATATTCTTGTCGATCGTATGAGACGTGAATTCAAAGTGGAAGCGAACATCGGTGCGCCGCAGGTTGCGTATCGTGAAACCTTCACCCGCGGTGCGGATGTGGATGGTAAGTTCGTCAAGCAATCCGGTGGTCGTGGTCAGTACGGTCACGTCAAAGTTAAGTTCGAGCCTATTGATCGTGATGAAGAGTTCCAGTTTGAGGAGCAAATTCACGGTGGCTCCGTACCGAAAGAATACTTTGGTGCCGTGCAGAAGGGTATCGACGAACAGCTTCAGGCTGGTGTGCTTGCGGGCTATCCGATTCTGGGTGTGAAAGCGACTCTGTACGATGGTTCCTACCATGAGGTGGATTCCAACGAAAACGCTTTCCGTATGGCTGGCGCGCTTGCTGTTAAGAACGCAGCGAAGGAAGCGGGTGCTGTGCTGCTTGAGCCGATTATGAAGGTGGAAGCGGTAACTCCAGAAGATTACATGGGCGACGTGATGGGTGACTTGAATCGTCGCCGTGGTATCGTTCAGGGCATGGAAGACACCATGGCTGGCAAGATTATTCGTGCCGAGGTGCCTTTGTCTGAAATGTTCGGTTACGCTACTGATCTGCGTTCCATGTCTCAGGGGCGAGCTAGTTACTCCATGGAGTTCCTGAAGTACGCTGAAGCACCGAAGAATATCGCTGATGAAGTCATCAGCGGCAAAAAATCTTAAATTTACGGTTAATTTGTTAAAGGTATAGAGCCGTGGCTAAGGAAAAGTTTGAACGTAA
>NZ_KI965885.1:0-24368 GCF_000524665.1 Alcanivorax sp. 97CO-5 | reverse complement strand
ATAATGACTCGCCAGAACGGAAAGGTGGCCGAACAACAATCCGACAAAGCAATATTACTGTCGGTCTTGGGTCAAAGGCATACAGTGTTCGGTACGGAAGAATTCCGTTTATTCGTCGACAAGTTATTTCTATATATGAAAATTTAACCCCCCGTGTGGCTGGTTTAATTCCGCCTGCGCACCAAATAAAAGGCCCCGCTCACAAGAGCGGGGCCTTTTCGTTTCGGGCGTCCCTACACAACACCCGCAACCTGCGCTACCGTGAAGCATAACTTCGCGGCCTGAGCGCCGCTCCAACAAGGTTTCCCTGTGCGTTTTTTCCTCTTGGCCATTTTGCCTTTACTGCTGGTCGGCTGCGACCAGACTCCCACCGGTCGCGACCAACTGGCGCTAGTACCAGAGTCTATGATGGCGGACTTTGGTCGTCAGACTTTTGTGCAGCTGCAGCAGCAGTTGCCGGTGGGTACCGGCGAAAGCGCCCGCCGAAAGGTGCAATGTGTGGCAGAGCACCTAATCAGCCGCATCCCCGCACGCTTTCCTGGTGCGACCATGCCGACCACCTGGGAGGTGGTGCTGTTCGCAGATTCCACACCTAATGCCTTTGCTCTACCCGGAGGCAAGATAGGCGTCAATGAAGGGCTGCTTAAGGTGGCACAAAGCGACGACCAGCTGGCCGCAGTGGTGGGCCATGAAATCGCCCATGTACTGGCCAAGCACGGCAACGAGCGGTTAACCCAGGAGTTGGGCATCAAAACAGTATTGTTCATCGTTGGGCTGTTCAGTGAAGGTGATGCAGATACCGAGAATATTCGGCAGGCCCTCGGCGTGGGAGCATATCTGGGGATTGCGCTACCGTTCAGCCGTAGCCATGAGCAGGAAGCGGACGCCATGGGCCTAGAGTTGATGGCCAGCGCGGGTTTTGATCCACGACAAAGCATTCAACTATGGCGCAATATGGCCGCCGCAGGCGGTGCCCAACCTATGGAGTTTCTCTCCACCCACCCTAATCACGACAGCCGCATCAAGGCACTGGAGGAGCGGATGGGGAACACCCTGCCGCTGTATCATCAAGCGTCGCCGGTGAACTGCGAACGCTAATCGCATCACAGCCGGCGTTGCTGCGAACAACAACCATTAGCTAGCCACCACGACTTTCAGGGAGACCGCCTTAACCTCCGGCAGCCAATCATCGTCCTTCATAGTCACAGGCCAAAACGGGAACATGGGCGGAGAACCTCAGACGTGAAGACCCCAGAGACGCTTCCGGGGCTTCCTTCCCTGTTATCCTGAAGGCAGAGGCCGGGCAACTCGACATCTCCACAGCCGCACTGAACACGCGAGCAACCGGCAAGTGTTCACTCGCTAGTAATTCATTCTCCCCCCGCGAATCCGTTAATCTTTCTCTCGAATGCGCTCCACAATCTTGGTGGTGGAGATGTCATCGATGAAATCGAGCACTTTTACCTCACCACCATAGCTTTTCACAAATTCGTGGCCCACCACCTGGTCTACGCTGTAGTCACCGCCTTTCACAAGAACATCTGGCTTAATGGACTCCAACAGTGGCTCCGGTGTATCAGTATCGAAAGCCACCACCCAGTCCACCGCCTCCAACGCAGCCAAGACTGCCATGCGGCGCTCAAGCGGATTAATAGGCCGACCCGGCCCCTTCAACCGTCGAATCGATTCATCACCGTTTACCGCAAGCACCAAGCGGTCCCCTTGCCGACGAGCCGTATCCAAATACCCCACATGACCGGCATGGATAATGTCGAAACAGCCATTGGTGAAAACGATTCTCTCGCCCTGGGCGCGAGCATCCTCGATGGCAATCAGCAATTGCGCTTCGCTCATCACGCCACGACCGGAGCCCCCCTCTTGATGCACCGCACGACGCAATTCGGGAGCGGAGACCACCGCCGTGCCCAGTTTCGCCACCACAATGCCAGCGGCAATGTTGGCCAAGGCCACCGCATCTTCCATGGCGGCGCCCGCAGCTAACGACACCGCCAGCACCGAGATCACCGTGTCCCCCGCGCCAGTGACATCGAATACTTCACGGGCCCGGGCCGGCAGGTGCAGCTCTGGCAGGCCATCACGCAACAGCGTCATCCCCTTCTCGCTACGGGTCACTAGCATTGCTTGTAAATCCAGATCACGGATCAGCTGCTGCCCTTTGGCAATCAGGTCTTGTTCATCCTTCACAGGCCCCACCACCGCTTCAAACTCGCTAAGATTCGGTGTCAGCAGGGTCGCGCCGCGATAAGGTTCAAAATTCGTGCCTTTGGGGTCTACCAATACCGGCACACCGGCATCCCGCGCCAGGGCGATGAGCCCAGGGCAATCTCGCAGCGCGCCTTTAGCATAGTCAGACAGCACCAGCGCCCCACAGTGGGCCAGCTGCCGTTTTACCTGCTCTGCAAAAGGGGCGGGGTCCTGATGGTGGAAGGTTTCTTCGAAATCCAGTCGTAGCAACTGCTGTTGGCGGCTAATCACTCGCAACTTGGTAATAGTCGGCAAGCCTGCCACTTTCTGAAAATGGCAGCCCACTTCTGCCGCCGCCAGGCGTTCCTCCAGAATAGACGCCGCCTCATCATTACCGGTCACCCCGACCAATTCCGCGCGGGCGCCCAACGCCGCCATGTTCAATGCCACATTGGCGGCACCACCAGGGCGATCTTCTAGCTCGGTCACGCGCACCACAGGCACTGGCGCCTCCGGTGAAATACGGCTGGTGGGGCCGTGCCAATAGCGATCCAGCATGACATCACCCGCCACCAGAACACGGGCTTGGGCAAAAGAAGGGATGTGCGGGTTTTGCATCAATGTCTCCATAAGACAACAGAGCCGAATTGCCCGCAATTGTAGCATAGCAGTGGAGGCAAACCGGTTCAGACAGTACACTTCGCGCCACAAGACTGCGTGAGTGTGTCACCCGGCAATTACGCATCACCTCGCTGTCAGGGTATCATTCAGTAGCCCTTAACCCTTGGCCAATTTAGAAGCAACAGGACACGCTATGCCACCACTGCCCCCCAACATCATGCAAGGTCGCTGGCTACGCTGGTGGCTCACATTATCATTTGCAGTGATGTTCAGCGGTGTCTTCTTGTTCAGCTCCCGCATCGGCTTACTTAACGTGCTAGATGTGCTTTTCTTTTTGCCCGGTCTAACCCTGCTCACCCGCGCCGTAGTCAGTGGCGATCATCGCCTGATGACCTCGCCTTTTCTTGTTCCTCTTTATCTATTGCTCGCCTGGGCCTTGCTCAGCCTAGCTTGGGCAGAAGAACCCAATTCCTCACGCACGGTGCGCGGAGTCGTGCAGATTGTGGTGATGGTGGGGTTATTTCGTTGGCTACACCTGTATTTCCGTAACACCTTTAAACAAGCCATGGCCAACGGCGCCCTGTGTGCCGTGATTGTGTCTTCAATCGTTATGGTCAGCTACTACACCACTCAGCCATTCAGCAGCCCCCTGTTCAGCGAACCGGCAAACCTGATTTTTCGCATGCCTTCTCTTGACCCCTCCCTGGCACTGATGGCCATGGTGGCACCGACGTTCATTCTTCTGGCACAGGGCATGGAAGAAGGGGCATCCGGCAAAGGCGCCCGCCGCTTAGTTGGTGCCGGGGTCGGCTTTGTGTTTCTTTGCCTAGCCTCTTTGCCTCTGGGGTTAATGTGCATCATGCTTGCTGTCGCTTGGCTGCTTACCCGTAGCTCTCGCCGCTGGCTAAGCCTGATCCCGCTGGCCGCTGCCTTTTATCTGATGGTGCAAGGTGGCCACAGTGTGGCGGTGAACAACTACTTCGCTCACCCCCTAATCGGTAACGGGCTGAATCACGAAACATTGAATGGAGTGCTCGCCTACAACGGCTCTCACCTACAGACCCTCGCTCACCCCCGAAATATTTTTCTGCTATTGATTCACGGGCTGGGATTGGTCGGCCTGGTGCTGTTCATCGCCAGTTGGGTAAGCCCACTGACCGCCCTACTGCAGCGCCAGATCAACTGGCATGACAGTGCGGCCTACACCATTGCTGTTCTGCCAGGCCTGTGTATGACCTACGCCGCCGGCGCATATCTACTCGTGCCATTCCATGCCAGCTGGCTTAGCCTTTGGCTCCCTTTAGCGCTTCTGCTGGCCCGACTCAGCGAGCGCCCAAGCATCCATCCCAACAGTCGTTGAGATTACCATGGGAAAACGCACCAACCGACCTTCACGCCTCTCCGATCCGCGCCTATACCCTAGCTGGCTAGGCGTCGGGCTATTCTGGCTAGTCGGCCAGCTACCGTGGACTGTTTTATTGGCCGCGGGTCGTGGACTGGGCCACCTTGCCTGGCATCTGACAAAAAAACGCCGCCATGTTGTTCAGACCAACATTCGGTTTTGCTTCCCAGAATTAAGTGCCGAAGAGCAAGAAACCTTAGCCAGGCGCTGCATGGTCAGCACCGGCGAAGCCATTCTGGAAATGGCCGGAAGCTTCAGCAACCACCGCATCAACCTTAATAACCGCCTGACTATCAATGGCTTAGAGCATGTCCGCAATGCCCAGGCCGCAGGGCAAGGGGTGTTGTTACTGGGCATGCATTTCAACAGCATAGATGTGGGCTCGCGGTTACTGAGTTGCGCATTTGATATGAATGCAGTCTATCGCCCCAACGATAACCTGGTGATTGATCGCTTGATCAATAAGGGACGCCTGAACTACATGAAAGGCATCGTTAAGCGCACAGATATTCGACATATCGTTCGCTTGCTCAGAAAGGGAGACATCGTGTGGTATGCCCCGGATCAGGATTACGGCACCGCCCACGCGGTATTTGTGCCTTTTTTTGGCGTGCCCGCAGCGACCATTACCGCCACCAGCCGCATCGCCCGCATGGGCAAGGCCGCTGTCATTCCCTGCGCGCACTACCGCCTACCCGGCGGCCGCTACGAAATCGAATTCGGCCCGGCGCTTGAAGATTTTCCCAGTGGCGACGATAAAGCGGATACAGCTCGGGTTAATAGCACAATTGAGCACTATGTGCGCAAGCATCCCGAGCAGTATCTCTGGGT
Organism: Alcanivorax sp. 97CO-5; assembly: GCF_000524665.1. Lineage (NCBI taxonomy): Bacteria > Pseudomonadati > Pseudomonadota > Gammaproteobacteria > Oceanospirillales > Alcanivoracaceae > Alcanivorax > Alcanivorax sp. 97CO-5. The sequence goes on along the minus strand of NZ_KI965885.1, from coordinate 19,309 downwards.
TCACAAGCGGTTTAAACACCAGCTTGATGGCAGATCATTTTACTAAAATTAACACCGAAATATTTTAAGCTACGCAGTCAAACCGCGACCCAAATAGCCAACATGGATTTTCAGTAAATGAACGCCCTATCAGAAAAAGCTATCCACCCCTCCATCCTCATCATGCCATTTTATATTTCCATGTTGGTCTCATCTGATAGCCAAGTATCAAGATTGATTTTTAGCTTTTTCGCCCTTTACATGGCATGCATGCTTTGGAATAAAAGAAAAAAAATCGGCAGCATTTTCAATATTAGCGCTTTTACTGGGGTCATATTGATTTTTTATTTGATGCTCACACTTTTCTGGGGAGAAGGGGTAAAAATCGGCAGCTATTTACGATGGGGCATTGGCTTAATCTTTTTCTGGTTAGGCCTAATCTTTATAGCACAGCTCCCGAAAGAGCAGTTAAAACAGACAGCGACCCACCTTTGCATTGCAACACTTGCCGTGTGCATATATACAATTCTGAATTATTTTTTATCCTCAGACGCACCAGATCGCAATATGGGCCCCGGCATGATTAGCCACCCCATAATGGGCCCCTCAATTTTGATAGCGGTTTCAGCAACATCTGTAATGGTTTTACAAACCATTGACAAATTCCCTGTAAAATTAGTCTCGCTACTTTTCTCCTCTCTGCTGATATATACGCTAACAACCGCCAGCCGGGGGCCATTATTAGCGATGGGAGCATGGGGCATAGCGCTATGCCTCACATCCCCGGTAACCATAAAAACAAAATGGGTAGCGGCATTAGCCGCTTGCTTCAGCCTCGCGCTTTTATATGCTCTTATTCCTGATTTTTTTCACTCTCTTATAGAAAGAGGAAGCACTCATCGGATTGACATCTGGACTGCAACCACTAAAACGCTGGACGACGCGCCACTATTCGGGAAGGGAATAAACCTGAAATTCGTTGATACAGAGCTATCCAAAAGCCTTGTACCCGTTACAGGGCTTAATATTCAGCACCCGCACAACTTAGGCCTTTCAACTTGGCTCTATAGCGGCTTAACGGGCGTCATCTTGCTTTTCGCGACAACCATTTCAGCCCCTTTGATCATGGCAAAGAAAAACGTTCCTGCCTTAGTTGCAGCGGCACCAGTCATTATCACCGTGTTATTTCTTTCTCTAACTGACCTGAGCAAGCTTATTGCGCCACCTTCAGCAATCTGGTTTATTTTTTGGTTTCCGTTTGCCTTTATTGCAGGCCTAAGCCACCGAGAAAAGATTAAAGAGCATGGTCGATATTCTTGATTTTTTTCGCCGGCACTCCGCCCACTAGAGTAAAAGGGGCAATCGACTTAGTAACAACAGCACCAGCGGCAACAACAGCACCGTCACCTATTGATACTCCAGCTGTAACAATGGCTCCAGCGCCAATCCATACATCTTTGCCGACCACGATAGGCGAGCCAGTGGTACCACGCCGCCCTTTATCATTGAGATATAGACTGTGCTGAGCTCCTTCAAAGCTGACTCTGGGCCCGATGCGACATCGCTCCCCTAGCGTAATTGGCGCTTTCGGGCAGGCAAATCGGATTTCTGTATTAATAAAGCAACCCTTCCCGATATGCACCCGCTTTGCGCCACCAATGGGACGTAAGACCACTGGACCATAAACTGTAGAGCGACCTTGCATATCTATACCTGCGGCCTTTAGCAGCAGCCAGCGAATTTTGTCGCTGAATTTCAACCGGGGAAGGTGATTGGCCAAACCCAGAAACACGAACTCCCGCCACTGCTGCATACTCACCACCCCTTTGCACGAAAATAGCGTCGCCGCTTGCCCATGAATCTAATTTTTTGCTCCAGATGCTTCCAAAATTCCGAGGAATCGGAATAGCGGCAAGGAAAGTTTTCTGGCTCAACCCCCTCCAAACATTCCACCCACTTATCGTCCGGCTCGTAACCATGGGCAACCAAGTCCTTCATCAGCTGCGGGTAACGCTCAACCTGCTGCTTCAAGCGAGGAAGGTGCTGCCGCCAACCGGCGATCCTCGACAGGTCAACCTCTCGAACCCCTCCCAATGCGTTCTGCGCATCTTCACCGGATGTCGCCACCTCATGAAACCGATTAAAGTCATGGCGGCGAGATAAAAAAGGAAATCGAGCTTCGATCTGCTTCTGCACCTTCATCGGGTCACGCACCAGGTCTTCATAGCGAAGCAATAAAACACGGTCATAATTGGCGATATTGCCAGCGGCTTTCTCTGCCCGCTTCCAGACTGGGTAGTTGCAGAAGTACATGCCAGGCCAGGCTTTATGCATACTGCAAATCACCGAGCGTGGATCTCGCAGCATAACAATGACATGCAAGTCGGGATCGCGCTTGAGCAGGGGCGCCATCCAAAGCACATCATTGGGCTTTTTGGAAAGCCGTAAGCCCTGCTCATGGGGCGCCACCTTAAAGATGGTTTCTTCATGCTCCGAATGCCCTTGATGGGGATAACAGGCCACAAGCATCTCAGCCATGAGGGTTGTTCCACTTCGCGGACAACCTACCACGTGCAAATTAATCGCACTCATTTTCCGGCCCCCATGATCCTCAGTCGATCAAGCCAGGTGACCGGCGCGGCTTCCTGCATCTCTGTCGCCAGAAGTTGAGGAAATACCGCAGCTCGATCCACCCAACGATGCTTTGTCGTCACCAACGCCTGACCCGCCTTGGCGATACGCTCTGCCGCAGAAGAGTCCGATTCAAGCCATTTGAGTTTGTCAGCCAGCTCATCCTCACTGTCATAAAGCACTACATTTTCATTCTCAACAAACTCCAGGGCAGCTTGCTCTTGCTTTGGCTGGCGCCAAGCCACCAGTAGACACCCTGCTGCCATGGCCTCGAAGTTTTTGATCATATACTCGCCAAACCCGATATCCGCACTAACAAAAAACCGGATCTGGTTAAGCAGCTTATTGTAGTGCCCACCCGGTTCAGCACGCAGCAACGCCAACCGGCCCATTTTTTCCTGCCGCAGCAGGAAGCGTTTGCGCTTTTTGTATACCTTGTTCTTCACCCTGCCAACGAAGGCTGCGCCTTCCGTTCGCGGAATCCCCAGGTCATATATCGTCTCGCTATCGTAGCCTTTGGGCAGGTAACAAGCATCAATACCTTCACCTCGCAGTTGCTCAGCCAACTGCAATCCGGAAACGATAATCCGAACCTGCCCAAGATCGCGCAACACAGAAGGATAACGCTTGTACCACTCACTAGACGGTACGTTGTTCTGACAAACGTCATGGTCGAACACCACTAACCCTGGAGCCCGCTTCAAACAAAGATACCGCCGTCCTAGGCGCCGCAGGTTGGTGTCTGCAATGACTCGATCATAACCACTGAAATCTGCCTCACTGAAATAAGCCTCCAGTCCGTGCTCCCGGGTAACTTCCACATGGTCAAAATCAAAGACATCCCGGGCAGCCTCCCAAAGCGGGCGCGTCACCATTAGCTTTCCGTCAGTGGAGACAATCAGTGTTTTCATAACCAACTCTCAATCCATTGCAATCGGGCCTGATAATAGACCTCAAACTCCTGCATTGCGTCTGCCGCCAGCGCCTCTCGAGGTTTCCAGCTCTCAAAAAGACGACTGCGTTGCCCCTCAAGATTGTGAACCAGTGCTTTCCCAGGAAAGCGCACCATGCCATCCAAATCAATAACCTGCAGGCTACCGTCAACAAAAAGGAAGTTGGTGTACTTACTGTCCCCATGGCTGAATCGCATCAGCAGCATGATTGCGAAGAAATCCGCCATTTGGCTGAGCGCTTTCTCCCGCTCCCGCCCCCCATCTTCACAAATTTCAGGAAGCATGCGCCCATCGACATGTTCACAGACAAGGTATTCCCTGCCCTTCAGCCCCTTGCTTCTTTCCGATACAAAGCACAGCGCTCGGGGAGTATGAACATGTACAAGCCTCAAATAACTCGCATTCATCCAGGAGTTCCGCGCCCGACTACGAAACTGCCGGGCCACTCGCTTGATAAAACTTTTCAGGTTATAGCGTTTGATAACCACCGACTCTGCAGCGAGATCAGTTCGCCATACCGTGGCGCTATTTCCATCCTTGAGACACTCAACTCCTGGCAAGGTGTTATCTATTCCCTTCTCCAGCAAGCCTCGCACCTTTTCCTCATCCTCACGCCGGCACATACCGGACAAGCCAGGCTCATTGAGCTCTACAAACTCGGTACAGTCCCGCAAGGATTTCTTAACCAGTTTCCGCAACCGCTTTTCTCGAACCTCAGCCAGCTTCCTAGCAATGGCTTTGGCACTAAAAACATCGCCATACCAACCAGAAACCGTATCGGCAGAAGGTAGTGACAACGGCGGGAATTGAGCCAGAAGCAGAGCAAGATTTTCTAACGCCTTGGAACCGGAAATAAAAGCATTCGAGACCTGGACATCACCAGCATCGATCACATGCCAGCCGCCACCATGCACAATATAGTTATTCAGATGTATATCCCGCTGAAGCACCCCGGCCTTGTGCATCCGGGCAGTCAATTTCACCAATGAATGCAGCAGAACTTTCTGCCCGTCTTCGCCTGCCTCTTTCATGGCAGCCAATGCAGAGCGTCCGCCTAGATGCTCAAGCAGTAAAACCGAACGCTGGTCATCCTCTTCGGCGGCCATAATTCTGGGCGCAGGGATTCCCCTTTTCTGGAGTTGCTCCAGAACTAACTTTTCGCTGCTGAACTCCTTCCGAGAGCGTGACGCTTGGGAAAAAAGCTTGATGATAACGGGCATTCCATCCTGGTCCTGACCCGAATAGATAGCACGCCGCTCGGGCATGAAACGCAGCAACGTATCCACCTGCACAATCCATTTCCCGACAACAAGCATTACCGGGAGTGCCGGGAGCCGGGATGCCAGCAACTGCTCAACAGTGGCCGTGGATACTGCCATCATCAAATATCCTTCCCGGGATGCAGATTAAATTGCAGCGGCAACTCGGGTTCCACCTCGAAATAACGCCGATAGATTTTCTCTGCTTCACGACGCACCGCCTCCCAAAGACGAAAATCCTCCAGCGCCTGCCGTAACGGCAACCCGGTATAGGCCCGAACAAACCGCAGCAAATCACGCCGAGTCATACCAAAGCGAGCCGTGGAAAAATATAACCCGCCTAGATCCTTTATCTGCCAACGCCGCGGCACAGTGCTACGGACCTGAGATCGATGGAGGTCAATGAGATACATAGGGCCGTCAACGTTTTGTTGCTTTACATCGGATTCTGGCATCAGAAAATGTGCCAAATAAAAATCGCGATGATTGATTCCCGCGCCATGCATGGTGCGGGCAATATGGCCAACTTTTGCAATCAGGGCGCGCTTGAAAACCACTGGAGTGTGGCCCTGCGAAACCCATTGCTCTCCGACATCTTCCAGACTCAGGGTATCGACTAAGTCATCGGTGACAACAAAGGACTTAACGGATGCAGGGTTCATCCCCTTACTACCAAAAGCGGCCACAGTCATGGTATCCAGCCCAGCGGCACGGACCGCATCAATGGCTTTCACTTCATCCATGGCCCCCAATACTGGCAATTTACCCTGGGATAAATTTTTGAAAATTTCTTTCCAACCAATGCCCCCGTGGTACTTGAGGAAATAGCTACGCCCATTGCCGTAGAAACGCAGAGTTCTCCGACCTTCCCGTGCCCTGAAGACCTCACCATCCTGTTCGGCAGCTCGAGCAAACGGATCATCTCCGCTCCATAACGCGCCGATGTCATCCCGTAAAAACAGTTTCATCGGCTAACCTCCAGCGCATCCACTACATTCTGAGCTAAACGATACAGCTCTGGAGAGGCGGCGTATTTGAGCCCCGCCGCTTGCCATGGCCCTGGCACGCTTTCTACCATCTCCTGTAATGCCCGGTTCAGAGCCTCCTGACGAAATGGCGAGGTCATGACTTCACCAGCCCCCGCTTCTTTTACATAGCGCGCATAACCACAGGTATCAGTGGTCAACACCGGCAAGCCTGCCACCACAGCCTCAATCAATACCATCCCTGCAGACTCCCGGTAGGCGGGGTGCAGCAACAGGTCTGCGCCTTGCATTAATGCGGGAACATCATGTCTAGGTCCCAGCACGACCACTCGCTGCCTTACCGCTGGGTCCAGGCCGCGCAGATACGGCACCGCATCATCATTCCCCACAATCATCATCACGGCATTTTCCGGCAAACAAGAAAACGCTTCCAACGCCCGGTCCAGCCCCTTCACCTTGAACCCTGAACCGAGGAATAAAATCAGAGAGTCATTATCCGTAACGCCAAGTTCATCGCGAATCAGTGTTCGCAGTTCGGCATGGTTTTCCGGGCGGCGACGGTCCGGCTCGATGCCTGGAGGCAAAACCTGGTAGCGCGAAGCAGGCAGTGAATAATGTGCCAGGTACTCGCCACATTGGTCATCATTCAGGAATAACAAATGAGCGCCGCCTTTCTCCATCACCCGCTGCTCCAGCTTCAGGTAGGTAGCATACCTTGGCAGACAACGAACCAAGGCTGACTTGCTCGCCACATGAGCAGCAAAACAAGTGTCCGCTGCAAAATAAACGTCCAGTCCCGGCAGCCGGTTAAAGCCCAGCACTCGCTGGTAATCGCCCACCATGCTGGTAACGGTAGACGCGAAACTTGCCATGCGGCCATGATTGCTTCGCCCCGACACAGGAACAATCCGTACCGTCACGCCATCCAAAGAGTCGCCCTGCCAGTCACTGACCAAAGCATCGACCTCATGGCCTCTGGCTACAGCCTCACGGGCAATGCGTGCAAAATCGCGCTGCAACCCACCCCAGGGGAAATAGTGATAGAGCACCATGGCAATTTTCATGGCGACTGACGCAGCAATTGCTGCCAAACCTGTTGTGGCTTAAGGCGGCTAAAACAGGGAGGCTCCACGCCTTCGCCTAGCTCACCTCTATAGGTGCACTTCTCCTGTACACAAGGAGCGCAAGGAAAATCAGCCGCCAACGACGACGCACGCATACCCTGCACCCCGGTCAGTACTGGATCGGTAGGTCCGTATAGCGCTACGCCGGGCAAGCCCGCAGCGGCTGCCAAGTGCGCTAGCCCGGTATCAACAGCGATAAAGGCATCCCAGCTCAACAGCTTGTCAGTGAGCGCATCCAATCCCATCTTCGGCAACACAGTCACTTGCTTAAGTCCGGCAGCCAATCGATCGGCCCGTGCTTTTTCTTCGTCGTTGCCCCAAGGCAAATGAATGCGATGCCCGTCACTACTGGCCAACTCCAGCAACTCACGCCAGAACGCTTCCGGGTAATGTTTGGTGGCCCAGGTAGTGCCATGGCAAAACACCAGCTCCGCGGGTTCACTTAGCGGTGTTGGCACATGCTCACGGGGCAGCCCATAATCAGGAGCAGTATCAGGAAGAGGGTAATCCAACGCCAGCGATAACAATTCCCTAACGCGCTGAATAGCATGCTGACCGCGACGCACAGGCAGGGGGTGATCCAGCACCCGGGCAGACAACCCTTCCCGCGCTGATTTTTTATCCAACCCAAATTTGGGCCCCTTGCCCAAACGCGTAACAAAAGCGCTTTTCAGCAGGCCCTGGGCATCAATCACCGCATCATAACGGGTTGCCTGAACCGCCGATTTGAAAGTCGCCCATTCACCAGAACGGCGCGCCTGGACAGGATGCTTACGCCAGCGACGCAGGGCACAGGGAATAACCGAATGAACCGCAGGGTGGCGGTGGGCCAGGTCGGCGAAGCTGTCTTCCACCACCCAGTCCACCTGTAAATTGGGCAGCGCGGCAAGCGCATCAGTAAGTGCCGGCAGGGTGTGAATTACATCCCCCATGGAGGAGGTTTTTATCAGCAGCACGCGCATGTCAGGACCTGTCGATGCGTTCAGGCATCCGCTGTTTCCAGTTGCTGCAGCGCCTCTATCACTTGTGACGGCGGCAACTGACGCAGGCAATTCAAGTGGCCCAGCGGGCATTCACGCTCGAAACAAGGGCTACACTCCAACCCCAATCGTACCACTGCTACCCGCTCGCCCAAGGGCGGGGTAAAGCCTGGCGAGGTGGAGCCGTATACGGCCACCAAGGGTCGTTTCAAAGCCGCCGCAATATGCATTAGCCCGGAATCATTGCTCACCACAGCATGGGTGGCGGACAACAGATCCACCGCCTGCTCAAGTGAGGTATTACCCGCCAACACCTCCGCGTGTTGATCCGCCCCATTTTGCAACGTCTCGACGATCACATCCGCTACCGGCTGATCCTTGCCAGAACCGAATATCCACACCTGGCCACCATGCTCTATCCAGTGCTGGGCCACCGCCGCGTAGTGATGCTCCGGCCAGCGCTTGGCCGGGCCAAATTCTGCTCCTGGACACAACCCCAGCACCGGGCGTTCCAGCTTCAAATCATGGGCCTCCATGGCGGCATGGCGTGAAGCATCACTAACTTGCAAGTGCGGAGCAGTAATCGTGTCCAGAGCCGGAACCGGTGCGTCATCTGGTAACGCCAGCGCCACAAAACGCTGCACCATTAATGGATAACGTTCTTTATCCAACTTACGCACATCATTAAGCAGGCCATAGCGCATTTCACCACGCCAGCCTGTGCGCACTGGAATCTTTGCCGAGAACGGCACCAGCGCAGACTTGAGCGAATTCGGTAGCACATAGCTTTGCTGGTACTTACCACGCAGGGATTTGCCCAGAGCACGCCGTTCGCCAAGGCGTAAATCGCCATGATCAAACGGCAACGACAGCGCGGCGCGCACTTCCGGCATACGCGACAGCAATGGGCGACACCACGCCGGCGCCAACACATCAATGGCACAATCCGGGTGTTGGCGACGCAGTTCGCAAAACAGCGTTTGCGCCATCACCATGTCGCCAACCCAGGACGGGCCGACGACAAGGATGGCGGAGGGCGAGTCGGTCAAGGTAGCCGGCATCCGCCTGTTCAGCTCACGTAAGTGAGCCAGTCTCCGTAGTCATCATCCAGCTTGCCGCGCACCAGATCAAAATACACAGCCTGCAATTGCTCGGTTACCGGGCCGCGCTTGCCTGCGCCGATAATACGGCCATCCAGTTCGCGAATCGGCATAACTTCAGCGGCGGTACCGGTGAAGAAGGCTTCGTCGGCAATGTAGAGCTCGTCACGGGTAATACGTTTTTCACGCACCGGGTAACCGCGCTCTTCAGCCAATTGGATGATCGTTTTACGAGTAATCCCATCCAGGCAAGAGGTCAGTTCCGGGGTATAAACGATGCCGTCGCGAACCAGGAACACATTCTCGCCGGAACCTTCCGCCACGTAACCTTCGTTATCCAACAGCAAGGCTTCATCTGCGCCGCCGGACAGGGCTTCGTTCAGCGCCAGCATGGAGTTCATGTAGTTGCCGTTGGCTTTCGCCTTACACATGGTGATGTTCACGTGGTGACGGGTATAGCTGGAGGTGCGCACCTTAATGCCCAATTCCAGCGCCTCCGGCGACATGTAGGACGGCCATTCCCAGGCTGCCACCATCACGTGCACTTTCAGGTTGTGAGCACGCAAACCCATGCCTTCACTGCCGTAAAACGCCATCGGGCGCAGGTAGGCGTGGGGCAAATTATTTTCGCGAATCGCTGACAGGTGCGCCTCGTTGATCTGCTCTTTATTGAAGGGCAGCTTCATGTTGAGGATATGCGCACTGTTGAAAAACCGGTCGGTGTGATCCTCCAGGCGAAAAACCGCTGGGCCACGATCTGTTTCGTAGGCCCGCACCCCTTCGAACACGCCCATGCCATAATGCAGGGTATGCGTGAGGACGTGCACCTTGGCATCCTCCCAGGGAACCAACTCACCATCCAACCAGATAAAACCGTCTCTTACAGCCATCGACATGCAGTGATACTCCCAGACTAAGGACCTTTGAGCGAACGCCCTACAGGTCGAACCAATGCTTCCAAATCGTTCGAACGCCTTCACGCAAATCGCGGAATTGAGTGTCGTCGACAATGGATTTTTCTTTGCGCAACGAAGCGCGATGAGCCGCGGACCGATAAGCCAGATAGGCTTCCCGCAGCAGGCCAGCATCTTGAGCCGACATAATGTCCAGTGCGGCCAGTGTTTCCAGCAAGCGCACATTATCGGTGAAGCGGGTGAGTTCACCGTGGGAGGAGGCCCATCTCAGAACCCCGTATTGCACCATAAATTCGATATCAACGATACCACCAGGATCCTGCTTGAGGTGAAAAGTGTCCAAGCGTTTATCGGCTAGGTGATTGACCATTTTGCTGCGCATGGCCAACACGTCCTCGCGAAGCTTGTCTTTGGGTCGAGGATCACACAGCACCTGATGGCGAATATCATTGAAGCGTTCCCGGGCACGGTTGCAGCCAGCCACCACGCGCGCGCGAACCAGTGCTTGATGCTCCCAGGTCCACGCATCATTACGCTGATATTTTTCGAACGCATCCATGGAGCTGACCAACAAGCCGGCGCTGCCGGACGGGCGCAAACGAGTATCCACCTCATAAAGCTGGCCACTCATGGTCCGCGTGCTAATGATATGCACAATGCGCTGCCCCAGGCGGGCATAAAACTGCTCGTTGGAGACGGGCTTTTCACCGTCAGTCATGCCGCCACTGGCGGCATCATGCAAAAACACCAGGTCCAAATCGGAATTGTGCCCCAGCTCAATGCCCCCCAGCTTGCCATAGCCCACCACCACAAAATCCGGGCTACAGGGCTGGCCATCATCGCGTGATGGGCGGCCATGGCGCTCCACCATCGGCTCCCAGGCCAACATCACCACCTGGTTAAGAATGCTTTCGGCCAGCCAAGTCAGGTAATCACTCACTTTCATCAACGGCAATACTTCGGTGACTTCCGACGCCGCTACCCGCAACAGATGGGCCTGCTTGAAGTTACGCAGCACTTCCATCTGCTGTTCCAAATCGTCCTCAGCCACCCGCAGCAGCTGCTGACGCAGCTCGTCATCCAACTCCGCCCGCTCCGGTGGCGAGTAGAGGGTGCGTACATCGAGAAGCTCGTCGAGCAATACAGGGTGACGGGTAAGCCGCTCGGCAATCCAAGGGCTAGCACCGGACAGTTTCACAAGCTGTGTCAATGCGCTGGGGTTTTCCACCAACAAGGCTATGTAGGCGCTGCGGCGCAGCACCGCCTCCACAAAAGCGATCAAGCGCCCCGCTGTCGTATCACCGTGCCCCTGGTAACCCAGCGCTTCGAGCATTAATGGCATCAACCGATCCAGCCGCTGCCGGCTGATGGCCTGCATATTCTCCACCGCTCGGCTATCGCGGAAGTCGCTCAGCCTAGCGTACACAGCCTGAGCATCCAGCACCCCGATAGCACTGAGTTGAGCCTGCGCTGCATCTTCATCCAACGCCCCCAACCACAAATCGAGCAGCTCTTGATCAGCACCTTGGGCAGCATCGGTTTCCTGTTCCGGGTCGGCAATCACTTGGCTAAAATGATGGCGCACACTTTCCCGGTAGCGACGCAGCTTGCGCTCAAACGCTGCCCGAGCGGAAAAGCCCATGGCATAGGTCAAGCGCTGCCAGCCCAGCTCATCATCGGGCAGCCGCTGAGTCTGCTTATCCGCCACCGCCTGTAAACGATGCTCCACATCGCGCAGAAACAGATACGCCTCAGTCAACTCGTCGGCCACATCTTCGGGCAACAGCTCCAGCGCCACCAGCTGTGGCAGCACTTTGATTAAATTCGGCTCACGTAGATCAGGCAACTGGCCACCGCGAATCAGCTGGAATGCCTGAACAATAAATTCCACTTCACGAATGCCGCCTGCACCCAGCTTCACATCCGCCTGCATCCCCTTACGATTCACTTCCCTCTCGATCAGGGATTTCATTTCTCGCAGGGACTGGAACGCGCCGTAGTCGATATAACGACGATAGACAAAGGGATTTAAGCGTTTGATCAAGCGGCCGCCGGCCTCCAAATCGCCCGCCATCGGGCGCATCTTGATCAGCGCATAGCGCTCCCATTCGCGGCCCTGGGTTTCGTAGTAACCCTCCATGGCATCGAAGCCGATGGCCAAAACACCGCTCTTGCCCCAAGGGCGCAGACGCATATCCACCCGGAAAACGAAGCCGTCTGCGGTTGTCTGATCCAGCGCCTTAATTAACTGCTGGCCCAAACGCACAAAGAATTGGTGGTGGGTTAGCGCCCGGCGTTCACCTTCGATTTCACCCTCGTGCTCGTAGGCAAAAATCAGGTCGATATCGGAAGACAAATTTAACTCGTGAGCGCCCAGCTTGCCCATGGCCAGCACCACCAGCCGGACCGGCGTGCCATCCGGCCCCAGCGGGGTGCCGCAACGCTCACAGGCCCAGCCATACAATACGGTCAGCGCTTCATCAATGAGCGTATCGGCCAGCAGCGACAAGTCGGCCACGGCACTGTGGTAATCGCCTATCCTGGCCAGGTCCCGCCAAATAATGCGCACCATGTGGCGGTGACGCAAACGGCGCAGGGCCCGCTTGAGGCTGTCTTCATCATCACATTCAGCCAACAGCGCGCGCACTTCTTCTTTCAAGGACGCAGGCGCCAGAGCTTGGGTTAGATCACTGGCCTGCAGCCACTCTCCCAGCCCCGGATCTCGCTGAAACTGAGCAGCAACATAGTCCGATCCTGCCCACACACGGGGCAGATCGACCAACAAGGCATCGGGGATACGGTGTCCGGATTCAATAAAATGCTGCCAGTGCTGACTAACCAGCACCGACAGTTCATCCGGCAGAGAATCGTATTGGGGTTCACTCATGGGCGGCTATTGTCGTACGGCAAAGGCAAAGCTACAAGCGGCAGAACCAAGCTATACGCTGCAAGCGTCAAACCGCGACACGGAAAAATGGCGTTGAAGACAGGGCAACCAACGGAGCCCAGCGCTGGAACTTGGGCCCCTCAGGGCAAACCCAGAACATTCTCGCCCGCGCGCCCTCCTTATTGCTGCCGCGATTGATGCAGCGCTATCCCATCAAAATATCGTGGGAGGGCGTCACCCGCATAACCTCTTCAATGGTCGTCAGCCCCTTGGCCACTTTTATGGCGCCACTGATTCGCAGGGGTTTCATGCCTTCTTTGAGTGAGGCCCGGGTCAGGGTTTCCAGGTCGGCGCCACGGGTGATGTGGTTTTTCAGGGTAGTGCGCAGGGGCATGGTTTCATACACCCCCATCCGGCCTCGATACCCAGTCCCTCGACATTCCAAGCAACCCACCGGCTGATACAGCGTTGCCGGCATCTTCATCTTGAAAGGACGAACCAGCTCCTCCCAGGCTTGCGGGTCGGTTTCGGTGGCCGTCTTGCAGTTCGGGCACAGCGTTCGCACCAGCCGTTGCGCCATCACACCCAGCACCGTGGCGCTAATCATATAAGGCGCCACGCCTAGGTCGATCAACCGGGTGACGGACGATGGCGCGTCATTGGTATGCAGGGTCGACAGCACCAGGTGGCCGGTGAGGGCAGCCTGAATGGCCATGTCCGCAGTCTGCAAGTCGCGAATCTCACCAATCATGATGATATCCGGGTCTTGGCGCAGCATGGCCTTCACGCCTTGGGCAAAGTCCACATCAATATTGGCCTGAATTTGCATCTGGTTAAAACTGGACTCCACCATTTCGATGGGGTCTTCGATGGTGCAAACATTCACTTCGCTGGTGGCCAACTGCTTGAGCGTAGAATACAGCGTGGTGGTTTTCCCCGACCCGGTGGGGCCGGTGACAAAAATAATGCCATGGGGGTGGCTGGTCATCTGGTGCCAGGTATCGTGATCCTCCTTGCTAAAACCCAATTGCTCGAAGCTACGCACCAGCACATCCGGGTCGAATACCCGCATCACCATCTTTTCACCGAACGCGGTGGGCAGAGTAGAAATCCGCAGCTCAATCTCATCCCCTTCCGGCGATTTGGTCTTTAAGCGGCCATCCTGGGGTTTACGCTTTTCCGCCACATTTAAACGGCTAAGAATCTTTAGCCGGCTAGTCACCGCCGCCATAATGGCCGCCGGCAATTCATACACATCATGCAGCACACCATCAATGCGAAAGCGCATCTTGCCGGTTTCCCGGCGTGGCTCCAGGTGGATATCGCTGGCGCGCTGGGAAAACGCATACTGCAGAATCCAGTCCACAATGTTAACGATATGCTGGTCGTCCGCATCGTGGTGCCCTTTACCCACCTCGAGTAGTTGCTCGAAGTTGGTAATGCCCGACATTTCTTGCCCGGTGTTGCCGGTCGCCCCCGCAATGGAGCGGCTCAGGTTATAGAACTCAATCCGGTAGCGGCGCATTTGCTCCGGATTAACCAGCACCACTTCCAGCTCACGATCGCGCAGCACCTGTTGCAAATGCGGCTGCCAGCCGCGCACGAACGGCTGGTCGCAGGCCACCACCACCTTATCGCGATGCACCTCCACCGCCACAATACCGTGGCGCTCAGCGAAGGCGTAACTCATTACATTGGTCACCTGATCCACATGCACTTTAAGCGGATCAATGCTGTACACCGGCAAGCCGCTTTTTTCTGACAGCCAATGAGTCAGAAAGTCCACATCCAAAAGCTGGTGGGTATTGGTGCGATCGGTAAGGCGGTACTTAGCCAGCACCTGAATAGGGTGCCAATTCAATTCTTTCTTTTCCCGCGGCGTCGTGGAGATCACGTTAAAGTCCTCCTGACTGACGCGCCCTTCATCCAGCAATTCACGCATCAACCAGCGCACATCAACCAGAAGGCCGTCCAGCTTGGGGGCATCCCCAGGAGCGCTAACCGTCACTTTCTTCACTTTCTATACTCTCCAACTCTACCCGGGACTCTATTGGCCTGCGCCACACGGCAAAACACCACCTGTGGCAAGCCGAGCCATCTCATTATTCTGGCGTAGGCCGTAGCGACCCATCAGCATCTTTACTGTACCCCTAACATTGACCCCCTGACAGCCCCGCCTGCTTTCTCTATACTCGCGACCCAATTAGTGCCGGAACGGCGACACCGTTGTCACCGTCTTGCCGCGGCTACCCGCCAGCAGCGAATAGCGGCATGATGGGCAGCTGCTCCCAACCCTAACCCTTGGACCCGAGGCGCCTATGTCCTTTGGAAGCTCCATTGCCGGCCTCTTCGGCCGCTCACCAATCAAGCCCCTGCAAAAACACTACGATACCGTCCACGACTGCGCACGCACGCTGGCGGACTTCTTCGCCGCCGTGACGACCAACGACTGGGACAAGGCACGCGCCGCTCGCCAGCGAATTGCCGACCTGGAAAACCAGGCCGACGAGCTGAAAAAAGAGTTCCGTCTCAGCCTGCCCAAAAGTCTATTTCTGCCCATGCCCCGCACCGATCTGCTCGAACTGATCAGCGTGCAGGACAAGGTCGCGAATAAGGCTAAGGATATTTCCGGGCTCATGCTTGGCCGGCAGATGACCATTCCTCCCGTTTTGGCCGACGTAATGCAAGCCTATGTACAAGGTGCCATCGACACCTCCGCCCAAGCCCAAAAAGCCATCAACGAACTGGATGAGCTTATCGAAACCGGCTTCAGTGGCCGTGAAATTCGCATGATAGAAGACCTGATCGAAGAACTGGACCGCCTGGAACGGGCCAACGACGATCAACAGGTCACCATTCGCGCCACACTGTTCAAGCTGGAAACCGAGCTATCACCAGTGGACGTCATCTTCCTCTACAAGATCATCGAATGGGTGGGCGATCTCGCCGATCGCGCCCAGAAAGTGGGCGGCCGCCTGCAGATGTTGGTCGCACGCTAGGAGAGTTCTTATGGAGTGGATGCTAGAGCATAGCTATTTCATGCTGCTGCTGGCGGGCGCCTTCGGGTTCCTAATGGCTTGGGGCGTTGGCGCCAACGATGTGGCCAACGCCATGGGGACCTCGGTGGGAGCCAAGGCCCTCACCGTGAAGCAGGCGGTTATCATCGCCATTATCTTTGAATTTGCCGGGGCCTACCTGGCCGGCGGCGAAGTCACCGCCACCATCCGCAAGGGCATCATCGATGCGGATGCCTTCTCCCACGCCCCGCAATACTTGGTCTACGGCATGATGTCCGCATTGCTGGCCGCCGGTATCTGGTTGATGGTGGCGTCCTGGTTCGGTTGGCCGGTCTCCACCACCCATTCCATCGTCGGTGCCATCGTCGGCTTTGCCGCCGTAGGCTTGGGCATGGACGCGGTGCACTGGGGCAAGGTGGGCTCCATCGTCGCTAGCTGGGTCACCTCGCCCCTGCTGGCCGGGATCATTTCCTTTGCCCTAATCCGTAGCGTGCAACGGTTGGTACTGAACCACGACGACCCCTTCGAACGCGCCAAGAAAGTCGTCCCTTTCTACATGTTCTTGGTGGGCTTTGTTATTTCCATGGTCACCATGGTCAAAGGGTTGAAACACGTCGGTCTGGAACTGAGTTTCTTCCACAGTTTCCTGTGGGCCCTGCTGGGTGGCGCGGTTGTTATGGCACTGGGAAGCTTCTTCCTGAGTCGGGTTGAACCAGACCCAGAAGCCGATAAAGACTTCCGGTTCAGCTCTGTGGAGCGCGTGTTTGCGGTACTCATGATCTTCACCGCCTGCGCCATGGCGTTTGCCCACGGCTCCAACGATGTAGCCAACGCCGTCGGCCCGCTGGCCGCCATCAACAGCGTACTGGCGTCCGGCGGCGAAATCGGCGCCAAAGCAGAAATGCCCAGCTGGATTCTTTTGGTCGGGGCCATGGGTATCGTCTTTGGGCTAGCGATTTTCGGCGCCCGAGTGATGGCCACTGTAGGCAAAAAGATTACCGAGCTCACCCCATCCCGTGGCTTCGCCGCCGAGCTGGGCGCCGCCACCACCGTGGTGCTGGCCTCCAGCACCGGCCTGCCCATTTCCACCACTCACACCCTGGTAGGCGCGGTCTTGGGCGTGGGCATGGCCCGCGGCATTGGCTCTCTGAACCTGCGTGTAATCAGCACCATCTTCACCTCTTGGGTCGTCACCCTGCCCGCCGGTGCGCTGCTCTCCATCCTGTTCTTCTATTTCTTCAAAGGGCTGTTTGGGGCATAGCAAAAAGGCTTCACGCACACAGAAAAGCCGCCCTCCGGGCGGTTTTTTTGTGTGGGCTCATACGCCCCGCATCTAGTATCCGGCACAATCTGCTCGCTATACTGGCCAATCAATCACTTAGAGCCGAGACGCCCGTGTCCACCAGCGCAGCCCCGAACACCGACAGCCAGGTTCACTGGTTCCGCAATTCGTCCCCGTATATCAATGCGCATCGGGGCCGAACCTTTGTGGTCATGTTGTCTGGGGAGCTGCTGGACGGCCCGCGCCTGCCCACCCTGATTCACGATCTGGCCCTGCTGAATAGCCTGGGAATAAAACTGGTGCTGGTGCATGGCGCCAGGCCACAAATTTCCGCCCGGCTGGCAGAATCAGACATTGAATCCACCTTTGAGCAACACATGCGTATCACCGACAGTGCCGCGCTGGATAGCGTCGTGGCGGCGGTGGGCGCATTGCGCCTGAAACTGGAAGGCTTGTTCTCCATGGGGCTGGCTAACTCCCCCATGCATAACGCCAGCATCCGGTTAATTAGCGGCAACTTTGTAGTGGCCAAACCGGTAGGCGTGCGTGGTGGCTTCGACTACCAGCACACCGGCGAAGTGCGGCGCATCGACGTAGACGCCATTCGCCAGCAATTGGGCAACGGTAACGTGGTGCTGCTCTCGCCGGTGGGCGGCTCGCCCACCGGCGAACTGTTCAACGTGAACGCAGAAGAAGTGGCCTCCACTGCCGCCATCGCCCTGGGCGCCGACAAGCTCATCATCATGGGCGAACACCTGCGCCTCGCCGACCCGCAAGGCCACCTGGTGCGCGAACTCAGCCCCCAGCAAGCCGGCAAACTGCTGGCCGGCGACCAATACGAAAACAATGGTGTAGACCGGCAGCTCACCGCCGCCTGCCATGCCGCCAGTAACGGCGTGGCTCGGGCACACCTGCTCGATGCCCAGGTAGACGGCGCTCTAATCAAAGAACTGTTCACCCGCGACGGCTGCGGCACCCTAGTTACTAGGGAAACCTACGAAACCCTCCGTGGCGCGCGCATTGAAGACGTGGGCGGCATTCTCGAACTGATCGAACCACTGGAAGAAGACGGCACCCTGGTGCGCCGCTCACGGGAGCTACTGGAAAACGAAATTCAGCGCTTCGCCATCATCGAACGCGACGGCATGGTTATCGCCTGCGCAGCCCTCTACCCCTTCCCCGAAGAAAAGACCGGCGAACTGGCCTGTGTCGCCGTTCATTCCAGCTACCGCAAAGGTGAACGAGGCGCCCAGGTACTCAGCTATCTGGAACGGCGGGCACGGGAACAGGGGCTGCACAGCCTATTCGTGCTCACCACCCTCACCGCGCACTGGTTTCAGCAACAGGGGTTTGAGGCAGCGGGCGTAGAAGCGCTGCCGGGAGCCAGGCAGTCGCTGTATAACTGGCAGCGGAATTCGAAGGTGTTTGTGAAGGGGCTTTGAAGGTTATGGCCAGATTTCTAGCGCTTGGCCTCAGCGGGTCAATTGTAACGACGAAAGGAGTAGTGTCCACTCTCCCTTTAANCTAAACTAGAGTTTTCCACTTTCTGGCGGCATGTCGCCCAGACTTTCATGCGGACCTTTTTAATTATTTTCACAAAGTAACTTCCGATAATTGTCCAATCGTTTTAATACAGATTCGAGAAATTTAACGCCGCGTTCACCGTCCGGCAACAGCCTCTTGTTAAGTTGCTGATACACGGCCGTTCCGAAGTTTTTCTACACGCTAGCCAACGCTTCGCGGCTTGCCTTTGTGAGGCCAACAGGATCACGCACAGATTCCCATTTTTCGAATACAGCTAATGCCTCCTCGCCTCGCTTCTGGCGCACGAGAAGCATGGTAAGACGATTTATGGGCGCTTCCTGATACCTGTGCGCCGCAGCAGTTGGGTTTTCTTTGTTTAAGTCAACCAGCGAATTCAATGCTGCTTCGTAGTTGGCAATTGCCGCCTCTGCTGGAGATGATTTCTCAGAGGCTAGTGCGTCCTTGACTAAGCGGTCGACCTTCTCTGCAATTTCGCGATGCTTCTTGTGCGCAGACCAGTCGATTTCCCCCTTTGTAAGACGGATTAGGGGGCCAAAGTGGCGTTCTTTTCCAAGCAATCGATGCCACCAGCGCGTCCCCCCAAGGACCTTTTCCACTTTTGCTGAGACCGGTTCTCCTCGAAGGATTGTAATCCCCCCATTTTTAACCGCCC
>NZ_KI965884.1:0-42934 GCF_000524665.1 Alcanivorax sp. 97CO-5 | reverse complement strand
CCTCGATTAATTTTCGGGGGGATTACACTCGCACTATGGATCCTCGGCTGCCTGGTCAGTGGCGTCGGCTACCTGCTGCTAGCCAGCCCCGGGCAAGTTCCTTTCCACGGCCCCGCAGCGCCTTTGCTGATTTGGTTCGGCGCGTTCTTTGGCCTGCAGCATAGCCCCCTGCAACTCCCCATTTGGCACCCCAAACATAAACAATGGCAACGCCGGCCCGTTTCCCCCTACACCCTGCTGCCCTTGCCCATAGCCGTCATGGCCGCTGTAGCGCTGTTCAGCACACCACTTTTAGCTAATCTCAGTGCCGGCATTGCCGCTTTTATCGCAGGCCTACTGTTAGTGCAGATCATGCAGCCACAGCCCATCGAGCCAGAACAGCATGACAACAGCCCCATGGACCCGCAGCAACTGTCCTCACTCACTCGCGGTTGGGATGCACTGGGGCAATTAGACGGCGATGCCGCCCATGCGGCCTTCGCACAGGTTCTTACCCGCGAACCGGACCATTTCGACGCGCTCACCGGGCAATTCACCGCGCAGCAATTACTCAACGATAACGCCTCCTGGGAGAGCACCGCCCAGCAACTATTCTGTTCTCCTGCAACGGAAAAAGGACAAGCCACTCAGGTGGCGCGTTGTTGGCAGCAGTACCAGCAACGCAGCGGCGCACCGTTGTCGGCCGCAGTTGGCTGGACGCTACTGAAAACCTTAACCCGGGCCGAGGAATTTCAACCAGCAGAGAAACTGGCACGGCAACTGGATGACCATTCGCTCAAGGCAGACGCCATCGCCCAACTGCGGGCCAGACTGATTCAAGAAGGATTAACACACCGGGCAAAAACGCTGGCGTGACGACTTAACACCTGACGCCTCTTGCCCAACACTCGACACCTTTGGAAATCGGAAACACACCCGTCACCCCCAGGCTAGCCGACAGTCCGCAACCTTCTGGCGTAACCGAACATCACGGCAGTGGCTTTCCACATAACGCAGATATTGTTCAGCCTTGCCACTCAGGCCAAACGCCTCCGCCAGCACCTTGGCCAGCAACAGGTAAGCTTCACCAAGGTCGGCAAACTCAGGGTATTTCTGGTGGAGCTCCTTGAGTAAGGCAACCGCCAGCTTAGGGTCACGGGGATAAACGCCCTCAGCCAACGCCAACCGTAGCGCCGGCGCAGAGGGCACCCACTGTGAATCACGGTGGCGTTGCCGAGCAACCAGTTCCAGAGCAACACTCCAGGCCTGAGCGCCAACCAAACAATCTAGATAAGATTCTGCCAAGGCAATTCGTTCATCCTCCTTACCCAGCACCGCCAACAACCGATCATGATGCTGCCAATCCGCCACCGTGGCTTTCTTGGTTTTGATGATTTTTGAGGTAGTCAGCAACACCTTATCGAATCGACCAGCACACAATTGAGCGCGCTGCCGACGCTCAGCCAATGGCAGAGTGACACGCCGCCCCCCCTGATTCAGGCCCCACAGCCGGCTGTGCCGGGCCGCAATATCGCCACACATTTCCGCCAAAACCAACCACCACCAAGCCGCCAGCAAACCGGCTACCCCCTGTACCAAAGGCAACGGCAATACATCCACGGCCACCCCCACCAGCGCCACTACCGACACACAGCCCAACGAAGCAAACCCCGCTGCCACGGCGTAATCCCGAGGGGCAGACACGATATAGTTGCCCACCGCCGCATAGGCGCCGGGCTCTGCACCTTGCACCAACACCGCCAGCCACAGGGCAGGCACCAGCAGCATGCCAATCACCGCGACCAACAAACCCACCGGCACCGATACCGCCACCATCAAAAGTGCGGCAAGGCCAATCACCAGCGATGCGGGTAAGGCCTGCCACAGGGCACTTTTCCAGGAAGCGCTCTCTGCAAGACAATCCCAACCGGGAAAGGCCGCCTTGCGGCTTTTGCGAGGGCCAGCGCGCAACGTCATCAACGCCGCTGAAAAAACGAAAGTGGGCAACCCCGCCACCAATGCCACCGGTACCATTACCCATAGCGGGGGCAACAACGTGGCTAGCACCGGCCAAATGGCCAACAGCGGCAGCAGCGGTAACGAGAACGGCAGGCGCAGATAACGGCCAAGACGCTGCCACAACGGCCCCACCTGGCTCTGTACCGCCGGCAACAGATCATGGTTGCACAGTAAGCAACGAGCCTCCATGCGGTGGTCCTCATCCCCATCCACACATTGCTGACACAGATACAATCCATCATAGGCGCAATACCACAGCGCCTCCGTTCCCGGATGGTACTTGCATGGGTGTTTCACTATGATGCCCCCAGACTTGTCATCCCGGCTTAGGGGGCAGGGTCGAGTTGAATGTTCAAAGTGCAAACGCGCGGGAGATTCCTCCCCATGACCGGTAGCCTAGCCGCTAATCGTTCGAGGTGATCCGCAGCGCAGACCGATTTCGGCTGACAACAAGCGCGAAGTCGTGTTTTAACTTTGAGCTTTCAACTTTGCCCCCGCCGGTTTAAAAGCATATTTTTCTGCTACTTTATTCGTATTATTGCATTGACTCTAGTCCAAACTGCCAGGCGGCCTGCTCGCCAGTACGAAACGAGGATATCCATGCGTGATCGTCTGCTGGCTCTGATTGCCGGCCTGCTCTTCCCCCTAGCTTTTGCCCCCTATGATCTCTGGCCTCTGTTGTTTGTCAGCATCGGGCTGGGCTACTGGTGCCAGCAGCAGGCGAGCTCTGCCCGCGAAGCATTACTACGTGGCTGGCTGTACGGGCTGGGCATGTTCGCTTTCGGTATTTCCTGGGTGCATGTTTCCATGCACGACTACGGCTTCATGCCACTGTGGATGGCGATTCCGTTCACCGGGCTATTTGCGGCTTTCCTGGCCTTGTTTTACGGCCTCACTTTTTACGCCAGCTGGCGGCTGGGACGTTCGGCTCTGGCCTTTGCCGGTATCTGGTTACTGCTGGACTGGCTGCGTGGCGTACTCCTGACCGGTTTCCCCTGGCTATATGCTGGCTACGCCCTGATCGACTCCCCTTTCGCCACTTTGGCCCCCATAGGCGGAGTCTGGCTGTTGACCCTTAGCGCGGTGTTGATCAGCGCCTGTTTTATTCGCCTGACTAACTGGCGCAGAGGCGGGTACGCCGGGCTGGTCGCATCCAGCGCCGTGCTGATTCTCACTGCGGTCTCTCACACTCTCACCTTCACCCAACCCAGCGGGTCTGCCCAGAAAGTTGCGCTGGTACAGGGCAATATCCCCCAGGACCTCAAATGGCAGCTGTCCATGCGAGAACGAACCCAGCAGATCTATCAAGACCTGACACGGGATATTCCCGCCGACACCCTGGTAGTTTGGCCAGAATCAGCGCTCACTAATTTTTACCAAAACGTATCCGAATTCGTAGAACAAGAAGGACAAAAAATCGCCGAACGTAACGGCGGTTTCATCACCGGGGTTCCCTGGCGTACGGTCAGCAATAGTGGCGTGACCTACCACAACAGCATTGCCTCCATCCCGCTTGATCCCGGCGATGGCCGCCAACGGGTTTACCACAAACAAAAACTGGTCCCGTTTGGCGAATACGTGCCCATGCAATCGCTTATACGCGGGCTAATTCCATTTTTCGATTTACCCATGTCTGGCTTTACCCCCGGAAAATCCAGCCAACCCAATCTGACGGCGCTGGGGCACAGCATCGCCCCGTTTATCTGCTATGAAATTCTCTATCCGGAACTGGTGGCCGACCGCAGCCACGACGCCGATGTGCTGCTGACCATCAGCAACGATGCCTGGTTCGGCACCTCTGCCGGCCCCTTGCAGCATTTTCAGATGGCCCGTATGCGTGCCCTGGAAACCGGCCGATGGTTGCTACGCGGCACCAACAATGGGGTCACCGCAGTGATCAACGAGCACGGCAAGGTAGTGGATGCCTTGCCACAATTCGAGCGCGACGTGCTGCTCAGCCAGTACCAGCCCCGCCAGGGCACCACTCCATTCATGGCCACGGGGGTATGGCCCTGGCTACTGCTGGCCTGCCTAATGGTGTGGGCAGGGTGGCGGGGCCGAATCAGGACATCGCCCAATATTCCATTATGATATATGCTTATTCCTTAATTTGACTTTGTTCTCCGGCCAGCCTATAACAGTGTCATTGTCGCATCCTAACGGGAGAGCACCATGTCACGCCCTGAAGTCAAAGCGTTCTTTGACCACGACACTAATACAATCAGCTATGTCGTCACCGACCCGCAAAGCCGCCACTGCGCCATCGTAGACTCTGTACTGGATTACGACCCCAGCGCGGGTCGCACCCGACACACCAGTGCCGAGCAAATCGTTAACTACGTGAAACAAGAAAGTCTCACCGTGGATTGGCTGCTGGAAACCCACGTCCATGCTGACCACCTTTCCGCCGCACCTTGGATTCAACAACAGGTAGGTGGCCAGCTGGCCATTGGCGAGCACATCAGCACCGTGCAGGAAACCTTTAGCAAGATCTTTAACGCCGGCACCGAGTTTGCCCGCGACGGTAGTCAGTTCGATCATCTGTTCAAGGATGGTGAGACTTACAAAGTAGGGAATCTGCAGGCTCGAGCCATTCACACGCCTGGGCACACCCCGGCTTGCATGAGCCACGTGATCGGCGATTCGGTCTTCGTCGGGGACACCTTGTTCATGCCAGACTACGGCACCGCCCGCTGCGATTTTCCCGGTGGAGATGCTCGCACTCTATACCATTCCATTCAGAAGTTACTCGCTCTGCCGGACGAAACCCGCATGTTTCTGTGCCACGACTACCTACCAGAGAACCGCGAAGAATTCGTTTGGGAAACCACCGTGGGTGATCAGCGCAAACACAACATTCATGTTCATGAAGGCGTCAGCGAAGAAGAGTTCGTCACCATGCGAGAAACCCGCGATGCCTCCCTGGACATGCCGCGCCTAATCCTGCCATCGGTGCAGATCAACATGCGCGCCGGGCACCTTCCGCCCGAGGAAGACAATGGCATCAGCTACCTGAAAATCCCCCTGAACGCACTCTAAGAGAATGCCCATGCCAGTTGATGACTCTGTCTGGGATGTGGTGATTGTGGGCGGCGGCGCTGCCGGCCTCGCGGCGGCGGCCAGCCTGCTCAAACGCAAGCCCTCCCTATCGATAGCGATCGTAGAACCCAGCGATCGCCACTATTATCAACCCGCCTGGACCCTGGTGGGCGGCGGCTGCTTCAACCCCGCAGATACCTGCCGCTCCACCGCTTCGCTAATACCGGCCAATGCCAAATGGATTCGCAGCGAGGTGACGGGCTTCCTGCCGCAGCAGAACCAGGTCATTGTGGAAAATCACCAGCATCTGAGCTATCGCAGCCTAGTGGTGGCCCCCGGCCTAGAACTGAACTGGGGAGCCATTGCCGGTCTTGAAGAGACCTTGGGCAAGAATGGCGTGACCAGTAACTACCACTACGATCTCGCGCCCTACACCTGGGAATGCGTGCAATTGCTCAAGCAAGGCCGCGCCCTGTTTACCCAGCCGGCCATGCCCATAAAGTGCGCCGGCGCCCCACAGAAGGCCATGTACCTGTCCTGCCATCACTGGGAGAAACAGGGCTACCTAGGCGACATTGACGTGCAGTTTCACAATGCTGGGGGCGTACTGTTCGGCGTTTCCAAGTTTGTGCCTCCGCTGATGGAATACGTAAAGCGCTACGGCGCCAACCTGAATTTCACCAGCACCCTGATTGCCGTAGAGGGCCCAACGAAGACCGCCACCTTCCGCGACACCGCTGAAGATGGCAGCACCATTGAGCGTACCGAATGCTTCGACATGCTTCATGTGGTGCCGCCACAACGCGCCCCGGAATTCATCCGCGACAGCGAGCTTGCCAATGAAAGCGGCTGGGTCGCCGTCGATGAAGCCACCCTGCAACACCCCCACTATGGCAATGTATTCAGCCTCGGGGATGTGTGTGGCGCCAGCAATGCCAAAACCGCTGCCGCGGTGCGTAAGCAGGCGCCCGTGGTAGCAGAAAACCTGCTCGCCCACCTCGCCGACCGCCCCATGCCCGCCCGCTACACCGGATACGGCGCCTGTCCGCTCACCGTGGAACAGGGCAAGGTGGTAATGGCCGAGTTCGGCTATGGCGGCAAACTGCAACCCACCTTCCCACTCAAACCCGCGGTGGCTCGCACCAGCATGTGGTGGCTCAAGCGCTACGCCATGCCGCGCATCTATTTCTCCATGATGCTGAAAGGGCACGAATGGCTGGCAAAACCAGGAAAACCATAAGGCACTAAGGCGATGAGACTTCCTGGCTGGCTCGCAGCATCACAATGGCTCCCACTCTATAACCGGCAGACTGCCGCTCAGGATGGGGTTGCCGCAGTTGTCGTCACCATCATGCTGATTCCGCAGAGTTTGGCCTACGCCATGCTCGCCGGCCTTCCCCCGCAAGTGGGACTCTACGCCAGCATCCTGCCGCTAGTGGCTTACGCCCTGTTTGGCTCCAGCCGCACCCTAGCCGTTGGCCCGGTGGCTGTGGCTTCGCTGATGACCGCCGCCGCCGCCAGTGAAATTGCCGCCGCCGGCACCCCTGAATACATCGCCTCAACCATCATTCTGGCCGCCCTGTCCGGTGCTATCCTGATACTCATGGCCCTGTTCAAACTGGGCTGGATCGCCAACCTGTTGTCGCACCCGGTGGTGAGTGGTTTCATCACCGCCTCCGGAATTCTGATCGCCGCGAGCCAACTTAAACACCTGCTTGGTGTCCCGCTCAGCGGCCGCAACCTTTATGAACTGGGTGCGTCTCTCTATCACCACCTGCCCGACATTCATCTACCCACCCTCATTCTTGGCGGCACAGCCACGGTCTTCCTGTTCTGGGTGCGCAGGTCTTTCAAGCCGCTGCTGCTGAAAATGGGGCTAACGCCCTTCTGGGCAGATCTAATCAGCAAGGCCGGGCCCGTGTTGGCAGTACTGGCCACCACCCTGCTTGCTGCCAGCCTGCGTCTCGACCAGCAAGGTGTCGACATCGTCGGTGACATACCCAGCGGTCTGCCCGGTTTCATCATGCCCGCCATGGACACAGAACTCTGGCGGCAACTTCTAGTGCCTGCACTACTGATAAGCCTGATCGGGTTTATGGAATCCATTTCCGTGGCCCAGACCTTGGCGGCCAAGCGGCGCCAGCGTATCAACCCAGACCAGGAACTGATGGGGCTAGGAACGGCCAACTTGGCCAGCGCCTTCAGCGGCGGCTTCCCGGTGACTGGGGGGTTTTCCCGCTCTGTGGTCAACTTTGATGCCGGAGCCCAAACCCCCATGGCCGGGGTCTTCACCGCTGTAGGCATCGCCTTAACCGCGCTATTGCTTACCGGTCTGTTCGTCTTCCTGCCCAAGGCCACTTTGGCCGCCACCATTGTGGTGGCGGTGCTCTCACTGGTTGACCTGGCCACCCTGAAGCACACTTGGCATTTTTCCCGGCTGGATTTCACCGCCATGATAATCACCATTGTCGGCGTGCTGGGCTGGGGTGTGGAGGCCGGGGTCATGGCCGGGGTGATCAGTTCCCTAGCGCTGTATCTATGGCGCACCAACCAACCCCATGTGGCCGAGATTGGTCTTGTTCCTGGCACCGAGCATTTCCGCAATGTGCAACGACACGCCGTTAAGGTGTCACCGCGAATTATGAGTATGCGCATCGACGAGTCCCTGTACTTCGCCAACATCCGCCGCCTGGAAGACCAGATCTACGATGCGGCCCTGCAACGGCCACAAACCGAACATGTGGTTCTGATGGGCACCGCCATCAACCATCTTGATGCCAGCGCCATCGATGGCCTGCTCAGTCTCAACCGCAGGCTGGCCGACGCAGGCATCACGCTTCACTTCTCGGAGATCAAGGGACCCGTAATGGATCAGTTCAAGCGAGCGGCGTTACCCGAACAGCTTAGCGGCAAGATCTACCTGACCCATTATCAGGCCATGCAGGATCTGGCACCGGAATGTATAAAACAACAGGACCGCCAAGACGAAGAAGACTTGCAGCCCCCACATACCCCGGTAAGCTGACAGCAAATCATCAAGGAGTCTCCATGACGACTACCAAGAAATTGACCGACACCCTCTTTGTCGCAGAACAGCTGCAGCCAGAAGATATGGCTGAGCTGGCCAAAGCGGGCTTCAAGATGGTCATCAACAACCGCCCCGATGGTGAAGATGAAAACCAACCCAGTAGCGCCGAAATGGCCGCCGCCGCCGAGGCAGCGGGCCTGGAATACGCTCACCAGCCTGTGGTGGGCAGTAACATCAGCGAAACCGATATCGACGGCTTCGACGCCATCGTCTCGCTGGCAGAAACACCAGTATTAGCGTTTTGCCGTACGGGAACCCGCAGCACAATGCTGTGGGCCCTGACCCAGGCCAGCGAACAAGACAACGCCCGCATTCTTGCCACCGCAGAACAAGCCGGTTACGACCTGAGCGGGCTGGTAGAGCGGCTCGATCAGCGCCGAGGCCAATAACAACGTGCAGCGAGCCTTGCGAGTAATACGCTGGTTACCCGCCAGCGACTGGCTGGCTCGCTATACCCGCGCCGATGCCGCCGGTGACGGCTTGGCCGCTATTATCGTGACCATTTTGTTGGTACCCCAGGGGCTGGCATACGCACTCTTGGCGGGTATGCCCCCTGAAACCGGGCTGTATGCCAGCATGTTGCCTTTGATTGTTTACGGCCTATTCGGCACCAGCAGCAGCCTGTCCGTTGGGCCGGCGGCACTCACATCACTGATTACCGCCTCCGCCGCCGGCGCCCTCGCCCACGGAGATCCTCAGCTGTTTATCCAGGCGGCTATTGGCATGGGGCTGCTCTCTGGAGCGGTGCTAATAATAATGGCGGTGTTACGCCTGGGCTGGCTGGCTAACCTGCTTAGTCACCCTGTCATCATCGGTTTTGTAAGTGGCTGTGCCATTTTGATCGCCAGCAGCCAGCTCAAGCACCTGCTGGGCATCCCTGCCAGCGGCAATAACATTGTGCAACTGGGCCGCAGTTTGAGCGCACATTTAAATCAGAGTCACTGGCTCACCGTGGCCATTAGTGCCATCGCCATTGCCTCCCTGCTTATCCCTAAACAACTCAATGGCGCATTCAAGCGTAGCCGTTTACCCGCTTGGCTCGCCGCCTTCATGGGCAAATCCGGCCCGATTCTGGCGGTGCTGGTCACCACTGTGTTGGCATTTTCCTTCGACTTGGATCAACAGGGCTTAGCCATTGTGGGCGCAATCCCCAGCGGCCTCCCCCATCTATCCACCCCACAAATGGACTGGAGCCACTGGAAGGCCGTGGCAACACCCGCTCTGTTATTAGCGCTGATCGGTTTCGTGGAATCCATTTCTTTGGCACAGGCGCTGGCTGCCCGTCGCCGGGAGCGAATTTCTCCTAATCGGGAACTGATGGGGCTGGGTTTGGCTAACCTGGCCAGCGGCCTATCCGGCTCCTTTGCTGTCACCGGCAGTTTTTCCCGCACCACGGTGAGTTTCGAGGCCGGAGCCCGGACCCCCATGACCAGCCTGCTCACCGGTATGGGCATTGCCCTGGTGGCCCTGTTTTTCACCGGTCTATTTTACGCTTTACCCTTGGCCACCCTCGCCGCGATCATTGTGGTGGGCATTATTCCTTTGATCGAACTAGGGGAAATTCGCCAGCTATGGCGATATAGCCGTCCGGATAGCATCGCTATGGTGGTCACCTTATTCGGGGTGTTATTAATCAATGTGCAAAGCGGCTTGCTTATCGGAGTAGGATTGTCCGTGGTGCTGTTCTTGTGGCGCACCAGCCAACCCCATATGGCCGAAGTCGGCCTGGTGCCCGGCACACAGCATTTTCGTAACATTGACCGTCACGACGCCATTATCTCCGATCAGATTCTGTCCATACGCGTGGATGAGTCACTGTATTTTGGGAATGCTCGGCCACTGGAGGATCTGCTCTACGATCATGCCATGGGCCGTCCCGGTGTTGCTCATGTGGTGCTGATGTGCTCCGCCATCAATCACTTGGATGCCAGTGCTGTACAGAGCCTAGAAAGCCTCAACGCGCGGCTCGACGCCGCCGGCGTACAGTTACATCTATCTGAAGTAAAAGGCCCAGTGATGGACCGGCTGACGAAAACCCACTTGCTGAGCACTCTCAGCGGCCAGGTTTTTCTCAGCCAATATCAGGCCATTGAAGCGCTCGGCGGAGCCACCAAGACACCTGACGCCGTATAGCACCAAGAAGCGACACGCCTCTTACCCTAGCGTTTACAAAAATCGAGCGTGATACCACACTAGGGCCAACCACTCATACCAAATCTCCGGCACCATAGATATGGCCCCCGCAGAGGGAAGCCATTCCTGCTTCGGCAACCGTTTGCTCCACGCCGCCTGAGCTAACACACCCTGGCTCTGGAAACACAGCAAGGCCCTGGGCAAGTGGGCTCGGTCACTGACCAACAACACCTCATCTATGCCTCGATCAGCTAACAGCTCAGAGCTATAACAAGCGTTCTCCCAAGTATTTCGGCTACGGAATTCTTTAATTACATCCAGCCGCGGCCAGCGCCGCAGCGCTTGCTCCGCCATTAAGTCTGCCTCTGTGGGCTCATCATCGTGCTTAGGGGGCTGACCGCCGCCACTGACCAGTAGTGGCAAGCCGTGCTCATGGGCCAGCTCTGCAGCCAATTTCAACCGACGCAGCCCTCGGGTATTCAACGAACTTCGGCCTTTTCGTTGGCGCCGCCCCGCGCCCAACACCACCACAGCCTGGGGCGTAATGCCGGTAATCCGGCGCGGTAAAGGCGGCAGAAAACTGCGCACCACCGCCGGCAAGCTTGCGCCCACCAACACCAGCAACGCTAGGTACGTCAGCATCATTGGCAGGCCCTCACGGCTGCCACGGCCCACCGCCACCCCTGCTCGAGGTATTTATCATTGAGATTGCACATCTGGGCACCCGCGTATTGAGAAATCCAAGCTAAGCTCATGTATCCTATATCTCCTTCACGGTCGGAATGTTTCCTTCAACCGCCCTGTTCCCGTTTGTTTTATGATCAAGAAAAGAGAGCCGATGGACGTACAGTATCGCCCCGATCAGATCGAAGCCCAAGCCCAGCAATACTGGGATGACAATCAAAGCTTCAAGGTCACCGAGGATGCCAGCAAAGAAAAGTTCTATTGCCTGAGCATGTTCCCCTACCCATCTGGCCGCCTGCACATGGGCCATGTGCGTAATTACAGCATCGGCGATGTGGTCAGCCGTTACCAGCGCATGCTAGGCAAAAACGTGCTGCAACCCATGGGCTGGGATGCATTCGGTCTGCCGGCAGAAAATGCGGCGATCAAAAACAAGGTAGCGCCTGCCAAATGGACTTTCGAGAACATCGACTACATGCGCGGGCAGCTGCAGCGTCTGGGCTTCGGCTACGACTGGGGCCGGGAACTGGCCACCTGTACGCCAGAATATTATCGCTGGGAACAATGGTTTTTCACCAAGCTGTACGAGAAAGGCCTAGTGTATCGGAAAATGTCCACGGTGAACTGGGACCCGGTAGACCAAACTGTGTTGGCCAACGAACAGGTCATTGATGGCCGTGGCTGGCGCTCCGGCGCACTAGTGGAACAAAAAGAAATTCCCCAGTGGTTTATCAAAATCACCGACTACGCCGACGAACTGCTGAATGATCTGGATCAGCTGGATGGTTGGCCAGAACAAGTTAAGACCATGCAGCGCAACTGGATCGGTCGCTCTGAAGGGGTGGAATTAGACTTCCCCATTGAGGGAGAAGAGTCTCTGCGCGTTTACACTACGCGCCCGGACACCCTCATGGGCGTGAGTTACGTGGCCGTGGCCGCCGGCCACCCGTTGGCACAAAAAGCCGCCGCCGCCAATCACGAAGTTGCGGACTTCGTAAAAGAATGCCAGAACACCAAGACCGCCGAAGCCGACATGGCCACCATGGAGAAGAAAGGTATCTACACCGGCCTAACGGCCACCCACCCGATCAGCGGTGAAGCGGTACCGGTATGGATCGCCAATTTCGTGCTGATGGGCTACGGCACCGGCGCGGTAATGGCCGTGCCCGCCCATGATCAGCGCGATTTTGAATTTGCGCAAAAATACGGCCTACCCATCAACCAGGTGATTGAACCCGCCAACGGTGAGCCCATCGATCTGGCACTCGAAGCCTTCACCGGAAAAGGCACCCTGATACATTCTGGTGAATTCGATGGGCTGTCTTCCGCCGAGGCCTTCAACGCTATTGCTAACTGGCTTAGCGAACGCTCCCTTGGCGAAAAGAAAGTGAACTACCGGCTACGTGATTGGGGTGTTTCCCGCCAGCGTTACTGGGGCACCCCCATTCCCATGGTGGAAACCGAAGACGGCACCCTACACCCCACTCCAGAAGACCAGCTGCCCGTGGCGCTGCCCACCGATGTGGAAATGGATGGCGTCACCAGCCCTATCAAAGCCGACCCGGAGTGGGCCAAAACCACGTTTAACGGCCAGCCCGCCCTGCGCGAAACCGATACCTTCGATACCTTTATGGAGTCCAGCTGGTATTACGCTCGCTACTGCTCACCACAAAGCGACACCGCCATGCTGGACCCGGCAGCCACCAATTACTGGCTGCCCGTAGACCAGTACATTGGCGGTATAGAACATGCCATTTTGCACCTGCTTTATTCTCGCTTCTTCCACAAGTTACTGCGCGATACTGGGCTGGTGAACTGCGACGAACCGTTCAAGCAACTCCTCTGTCAGGGCATGGTGCTCAAAGACGGTGCCAAAATGTCCAAGTCCAAGGGCAACACCGTGGACCCGCAGCAAATGATTGAAGAATACGGCGCCGACACTGTGCGCCTATTCATGATGTTTGCCGCGCCACCAGAGCAGTCTCTGGAATGGAACGACGCAGGCGTAGAAGGCGCCTTCCGCTTTATCAAGCGTCTATGGCGCCTGGTTGCCGAACATGTGGAAGCCGGCAATACCGGCACTCTGGATGTAAACGCATTGGACGACGCCGGCAAGGCACTTCGCCGCAAAACCCACGAAACCATTCAAAAGGTCAGCGACGACTACGGCCGCCGCAACACCTTCAACACCGCCATCGCTGCAGTGATGGAATTGATTAATGAAGTGAGCAAGTTCGACGCTGCCACTGACAATGCCCTCGCGGTGAAACAAGAAGCGCTGGAAGCCGCCGTACTGCTGCTGGCTCCCATCATTCCCCATGCGGGGCACAGCCTGTGGCAAGCCCTAGGCCATGACGAGGCGGTCATTGACGCTAGTTGGCCGAGTGTAGATGAGAGCGCACTGGTAAAAGACAGTATCGAGCTTGTGGTACAGGTAAATGGCAAGGTCCGCGCCAAACTGAACGTGCCCGCCAATGCCGATAAAGCATCGGTGGAAACCCTTGCTATGGACGAGCCTAACGTGAAGAAATTCACTGAAGGCAAAACCGTGCGTAAAGTGATCGTAGTGCCGGGTAAACTGGTAAATATCGTCGCCAACTAATCCGCGATTCGCACCGCCGGGGCAAACTCCACCTCTTACAACCATATTTTATATGCTTTTGTATGACGCGGACGCCCCGGCAAGCACGGCTCCTAGCCGGCTCCAGCCATCAGCTTGAAGACGCATAAGCGCCACTTGCCCCACGAGGTTTGCATGAAGGTTATCGCCGCCATCACCACCGTACTCTTAACCCTGTTGGTTTCTGCCTGCGGCTGGCAACTGCGCGGCGAAACCAGCGTACCCTCCATGGAAAGCCTATCGCTCATGGGGGCAAGCACAGAGCTGAAATACAGCTTGGAAGATGAGCTGGAAAACCAAGGCGTACTAGTGCACAACGAGTCCCCCTATCAACTGATCATTGATGACGAAGAGTGGATGCGCCGCACTTCCGCTGTCGATAATCAGGGCCGCCAAGCGGAAATTGAACTGCGTTACACCCTTTACTGGCACCTGCGCGATGTAAAAACCGGCGCCCTGCTCACCACCCCCAAACGCATGATGGCGCTGCGCAGCCTGCCCTGGTACCCGGAAAACGCCACCGCGTCCTCAGATGAAGAGCAACTGGTGCGCGACGACTTGTACGAAGATATGACCTTCCGGCTGATCAACCAGATCGCTGCGGCCTCTAAGGGGTGGGAGACCTACTAATGCGCCTGCGTCCCGAACAACTTGGCAAGCACCTGTCCGCGACGCTGTTGCCCGTTTATCTAGTTGCCGGTGACGAACCCCTACAGCAAGGCGAACTCATCGACGATTTACGCCGAGCGGCTCGCGACCAAGGCTTTGACGAACGCCAACGCTTTTCCAGTGATACCGGCATCGACTGGAACGCCCTGCTCAATGAATCACAGAGCATGAGCCTGTTTGGTGGCCGCCGGATTCTTGAACTGGTCCTGAACGACAAACGCCCGGATAAAACCGGCAGCCAAATTCTTCGTGATGTTCTCGCCAGCCTGAAAGGCGAAGCCAGTAGCGACACCCTGTTATTGATTCGTTGCTCGCGACTGGATCGACGCAAGGACTGGAATAGCGCCTGGGTAAAAGCCCTAGATGAAATGGGCGCAGTGATTGAAGTCTGGCCTGTAGAAGGAAATGGCCTACGCAACTGGCTACAGGAACGCCTAACCAGCCGCGGGCTGCGCGCCAGTGAAGACGCCCTCGCCCTGCTGATCGAACGCAGTGAAGGTAATCTGCTGGCCGCCGCTCAAGAAGTGGACAAACTGGCCCTGCTAGTGGAAGACGGCCAAGTCGGGCCGGAAGACGTGCAGCAAGCAGTGGGCGACTCCAGCCGCTACTCGCCGTTCGATCTCACCGACGCCACCGCCCAAGGTGATAGCCAACGGGTCATGCACATCATCCAGACCCTTCGCGCTGAAGGCGTAGAACCCCCTGTATTACTGTGGGCCTTGAGCCGCGACATCCGCCTGCTCGATGGCATGCTCGGCGGCGGACCGCCCCCGCGCCTGCCCCCGCAAAGGGTACGCGCCATGCAGAATCAGGCCCAACGCCTTAACCCCCAGCAATTACGCATTGCCCAAGCCTGCGCCATCCGCGCCGACCAATGCGTCAAAGGCATGGCCAAAGGCGACCCTTGGAAACACATCATTTCTCTGGCTCTGCGCCTAGCCGGCCACCCCCTGCCCCGCAGTATGGAACGGTAAAGCTCCGATCCGTAGCCGTTCCTTTTGAGGAACAAAATCAAGAACCGACTTTCTGTGAGAGCCTACCTGCAAGCAAAGGCTGCAACACGACTAAGGCCCGTGGCCACACGCCCCCCCCCTGCCCGCGAAATTCAGTTAACCGTTCAAAGTGAACCATTCAGAAGAACAAAAGCCGAGCATGTTGCTGTTTCATCACCGACTTGTTATTTGCCCCATCGATTGGCACGAATTACCACCTAGCAGGGGCAACACTCTGCTAGCCTATCCTCACTTCTTCCTTACCGGCGCAAAACAACAATGAGCGAACTACCGGATACCTCATCCATCAGCTTTACCGCCTTGTACACTGGGCATGTATGGGCCAAAGATGGATTGGCAGCCCCCTTCTTCCGCACGCGTGGCGGCGCCTTACTGTATGGCGCGCTGGCCCCGTTTGAATATATGGGGCGGCGCATTGCCGGTGGCAATATTCGTACCTTTCTTCTGCAACGCCACCTGGTTATCGACCACCGCTTGCACCAGCTAATTAACAGTGGCGTAACCCAGGTAGTGGAAATCGCCTGCGGCCTGTCGCCCCGCGGCCACCGCTTCTGCCAGCAATATCCGCAGCTCACCTACATCGAAACCGACTTGCCGGACATGGCCCGCCGCAAACAACACCTCCTCACAGAACATCAAGTGCTAAGCGAACGCCACCGGGTGATGCCCATCAATATTTTTGCTGACGTCGGCGAACTAAGCCTGGGCCATGTTCTTGGCCAACTGGACACCAGCAAACCGGTAGTGGTCATCACCGAAGGGCTGGTGAATTATTTTCCACTGGCGGTGATCTCCGAGTTCTGGCGCAAACTGGCCACCGCCCTGGGAGCATTCCCCCAAGGTACCTACCTAACCGACAACTACCCGCTATACCAGGGCATGCCGTTCTATCACACCCTCAAGGGGCTGGGCCGTCTGCTTGGGGCTGTTTCCCGTAGCCAAGTGGGTTTTCATTTTCATTCCGACCAGCAGGCCACCAACCACTTCGAGCAAATGGGCTTCCAGTCCCTCACCATTCATAACCCAGCTGATTTTTATGGCCAGCTACCCATCCCCCAGACTCGAGGCAACCCCATGGTGCGGATATTGGAAGGGAAGACAGCGCTGGGCAATCGTTGATCGTTCACGCTTTGAGGGTCTCTGGCCAATGAAAAACACCACCTTTTCGTCCTGATCGCGGTTAAAGATCTGGGGGATTTTCAAGCTTGTCGGTGCCCAGCTTTCTCCCACAACGGACAAGAATGTTTCCGTAGATTCGATTGAAGTAATACCGATAAGAAATGCAATCTGGAAGGCTTCACCGAGCATCCGCAAGGGTGCTTACGCGGGTTGGCAGACGGGAGAATAATGCCCGGTCATTAATTTCCACTTCACTGCCCGCCCCAGAAGCACTTCATTCATGATCGCTGGGCAGGAGTATTGGTGTATTACCACCGGCACCCCTCTCAATGGCACAATCACACTCATGACATTGGGCGATTATCGGTATCTCCGTAGCAAAGGTTTTCGCTCCCTCACCCTTTGTGTGCAAGCGTACAGCAGCGGTTATCGTTATAATGCTGCTTTTCGCGGGCGAAAAAAGCAGTCCACGCTACCAGCCAGCGCGGTAGCGGGCCTCCGGTGCCCCGGCACCCGGCTCCTCTACCTTTATAGGCGGGTTTAGATCCCACAGTAACGTAGCAGCCCGGCACAGCCCGCAAGCCATCAACCGATTTAACGCAGAGATTTATGGATATCCAGCAATACATGCAACGCCTGGGTGAACAGGCCCGCCAAGCCTCCCGTGCCATGGCCCGTGCCAGTTCCAGCGACAAGGACAAGGCCCTAGCGGCCATTGCCGGCGCCTTGCGCAGCCACCGTAACGCGATCCTGCAGGCCAATCAGCAGGATCTGGACGCCGGACGTAACAATGGTCTGGACGCTGCCCTGCTAGACCGGCTGGAACTGACTCCCGACCGCTTTGACGGCATGGTGGAAGGCTTAGAACAAATTATCGGGCTGGCAGACCCAATCGGTGTAATTACCGACCTGGCTTACCGCCCATCAGGCATTCAAGTGGGCAAAATGCGTGTGCCCTTGGGGGTTATCGGCATCATTTACGAGTCCCGCCCGAACGTTACCGTTGATGCCGCCGCTTTATGCCTGAAATCCGGCAACGCGGCGATTTTGCGTGGCGGCTCCGAAGCCATCAACGCTAACCAAGCCATTGCCGAATGCATACGCGAGGGCCTTCGTGAGGCTGGGCTGCCTGACACCGCCGTACAGGTGGTGGAAACCACCGACCGCGCCGCCGTAGGCGAGCTGATTAGCCACCCGGAATTCGTGGACGTGATTGTCCCCCGGGGCGGCAAGGGGCTGATCGAGCGCATCAGTAATGACGCTCGCGTGCCAGTGATTAAGCATCTGGATGGCAACTGCCACACCTACATTGATGGTCAGGCCGATATCGCCAAAGCGATCAGCGTGGCCTACAACGCCAAGACCCAGCGTTACGGCACCTGCAATACCACCGAAACGTTACTGGTAGCCAATGCGATTGCGCCACAGGTGCTGCCAGAGCTAGCGGGCAAGTACCAACAGGCCGGCGTGGAGCTACGCGGTTGTGATAAGGCCCGTCGGCTCCTGACAGAAGCAGGCATCACCGGCATGGTGGAAGCCTCCAACAGCGACTGGGAAGAGGAATTCCTGGCGCCGGTGCTCGCGGTAAAAATCGTTGACGGTATTGATGACGCCATCGAACATATCAACCGCTATAGTTCGGGCCATACCGAAGCCATCATTACCGAAAACTACACCTTGGCTCGCAGGTTTCTCACCGAAGTGGACTCCAGTTCAGTGATGGTGAATGCCTCCACCCGTTTTGCTGACGGGTTCGAATACGGGCTGGGTGCCGAGATCGGCATTTCCACCGATAAAATCCATGCCCGCGGCCCAGTGGGTCTAGAAGGGCTGACCAGCCAGAAATGGGTGGTGTTGGGTGATGGGCATATACGGCTGTAAACGCCAGATGCAGGATGCCGGATACCTAACGCCAAACACGGAGGCGTGCTTTGCATAACGTCCAACATGCGGCGTCCGGCGTCCGGCCTTTGGTTCTCTTTGGCGGCACCTTTGATCCGGTTCACCGGGCGCACATCAGTGCGGCCCGAGCTGTATCTAAGGTGCTCAATGACGCCCCTGTGCACCTGCTCCCTAATGCGGTTCCCCCTCACCGGCCGCAACCGTTGGCCGATGGTGAGCAGCGCTTGCGTATGCTGGAGCTGGCCTGTGCTGACCACCCACAGTTGCACCCGGATGGTTGGGAATTGGCACAGCCCGGCCCCAGCTACAGCCTGGTCACACTGCAGCATTTTCGCAAACAACACCCGGACCGGCCGCTCGTGTTTATGATCGGCGCCGACAGCTTTGCCAACCTGCATCAGTGGCACCAATGGCGTGATTACACCAACCTGTGTCACTTAGCAGTGGTACCTCGCCCAAACAGCCCGCTGGCAGATAATGCCGTCTTAGAGGCGTTTCCAGAAACCGATGCCCACGGCCTGGCACAGCAACCCTACGGCTTACGACTAATGCTCAAACGCCCATTTCTGGATGTCTCTGCCACCGCCATTCGTCAGGCGCTCGCAAAAAAAGGGCACTGTCCCGCGTTAGATGACGCCGTGATTACGCATATTCACCGCCACGACCTGTATAATGTGGCCGAACATACCCCTTTTAACCAATCATGAGGCCCCATGAGCGCTGACACTCCGCTACTGCAACTGGTCATCGACGCCCTGGAAGAAGTCAAAGCCCAAAACATCACCCCGCTGGATGTACGTGAAATCACCAGTGTCGCGGATACCATGGTTATCGCCAGTGGTACCTCCAACCGCCACGTGAAAGCGCTGGCCGACAACGTGTCTGATGCGGCCAAAACCGCCGGCTACCCGCCGATTGGCACCGAAGGAGAAAATACTGGCGAGTGGATTTTGGTCGATTTGGGTGACGTCATTGTTCACCTGATGCTGCCCGCCACCCGTGAATTCTACGATTTGGAACGGCTGTGGAAGAACCCCCAGCACCACCCAGACCGCGAACAGCAGCAAGACCACTAGCCCATGCACCTTGTTCTGCTGGCCATCGGCACCCGCATGCCAGCATGGGTCACCGAAGGTTTTAACGAATACCAGAAGCGTATGCCTCCGGATATGCGCTTAACACTGGAAGAGATTCCCATGCCTAAACGTGGCAAGGGAGACGCCGGCAGTCAAATACGGGCAGAAGCTGACGCCCTACGCAAGCGCCTGGAAACAATTGTGAAAAAAAGCCCGGGCGCCAAAACCGTGGCGCTGGAAGTCAACGGCCGGGCGCTGGACACTCACGCCCTTAGCCGTAAACTGGGCGAGCTAAAAGACGTGGGCCAGGATTTAGTGCTGCTGGTGGGCGGGCCCGATGGCCTGTGCCCCGAGTTATCAGCCAGCGCCCATGAGCGCTGGAGTCTGTCCAACCTGACATTGCCCCACCCACTGGTGCGAGTATTGTTGGCTGAGCAGCTCTACCGGGGCTGGACACTACTGACCGGGCACCCCTATCACCGTTGAATAGCGACAAACTCCACGCTACAACACGAGAGGCGCCATGCTAACTGGCAAAGCGTTAATAACGCGCTGCATGGTCAGTTTGCGATACTAAAGATCAGAACATGATCATCAAACGAACCACCAAGCAGGAACCTTTAACCTCGTTATAGCTTGTGGCTTTGAGTGATCCCCCGACACAACGTTATTTTGCTACTATCACGCGTTCCTTTATTCGCCCTAAGTAACCCCGGACTCTAACGCCAACATGCGCCGACCATTAACGCTGAAGGATCATCATCACGAGCAGCGCATTTTCAGCGTTCGTCTTGTCGTGAGTGTTTTCCTGGTGTTACTGCTCACCTGTGTGTTGATCGGGCGCATGATCTGGTTACAGATCATCGAACACAATCGTTACACCACCCTCAGTGACAACAACCGGGTTCAGACACAAGCTGTGGCCCCACCGCGCGGGCTAATTACCGACCGCAATGGCGAAATTCTTGCCGATAACCGCCCTGATTTTTCGCTGGAAATCATCATCGAGCAAGCAGCTGATCTGGATCAGCTGCTCACCGAGCTGGGCAATCTTATCGAACTCGATGAGGGGGACCGGGAACGTTTCGAGAAACGCCGCCATACCGCTCGCCGCCCCTGGGAACCTGTGCCACTACGTGGCCGGCTCACCGAAGAAGAAATTGCCCGGCTGGTGGTGAACCAGCACCGGCTCGCGGGTATCAGGATCTCCGCCGACCCGATTCGCCACTACCCTCACGGCATTCTGTTTTCCCATGTTTTGGGCTACGTAAACCGGATCAATGTCCAAGATTTGGACGCGATGACTCTAGACCAACAACGCAACTACGCGGGCACCCATTTTTACGGGCGCAGTGGCATCGAACGGTTTTATGAAGATACCCTGCACGGTGAAGTTGGCTACCGCCAAGTAGAAACCAATGCTCGAGGCCGAATCTTAAGGGTGCTAGAAGAGCAAGCGCCGGTGCCGGGTAAGCCCCTGCGACTTCGCCTTTCCATGCGAGTGCAAAAAGCAGCTTATGATGCTTTGGGCGAACGCCGTGGCGCCGTGGTCGCCATTGATCCTCGCGATGGCAGTGTGCTGGCATTCGTTAGCCGGCCAGGCTTTAACCCCAACCTGTTCGTCACCGGCATTTCCTATAAAGATTATTCCGCCTATCGCAACGACCACGACAACCCCCTGTTCAACCGTGCACTGCAAGGGCGCTACCCACCAGGTTCCACCATCAAGCCCATGTATGGCCTGGCCGGGCTCGATGCCGGGGTAACCACCTGGGAGCGGACCATTTTTGATCCCGGATACTATCAGCTAGAAAACGACCCTCACCGCTACCGAGACTGGAAACGCTGGGGCCATGGTCGCGTCAATCTGCGCGATGCAGTGGTGCAGTCCTGCGACACCTATTTTTACGACATGGGCTTTAAACTGGGCATTGAACGCCTACACCGCTACATGACCCAGTTTTCCCTAGGTCAGCCTACCGGTATCGACCTGCACAACGAATCGAGCGGCATTATGCCGTCCAAACAGTGGAAAAAGGCCGCACGCGGCCGCCCCTGGTTCCACGGTGACACCATCAACGCCAGCATTGGCCAGGGGTTTGTACTTGCCACACCACTGCAACTAGCCAATGCCACAGCGATCATGGCCAACCACGGCAAACAGGTGGTCCCCACTCTCGCCGGAGACACTAAACCAGTAGAACGTACCGATATCGTGCTTAATGATCAGAGCAACTGGGAAAAAATGGCCGACGCCATGGTTGGTGTAACCCAGCTCGGCGGCACGGCGCGGGCCATGGCCGTGAAAGCCAAATATGACATCGCTGCTAAATCCGGCACTGCTCAGGTTTTCTCGGTGGGCCAGGACGAAACCTATAATGAAGAAGAATTGACGGAACGACTACTGGACCACGCCCTACTGGTATCCTTTGCCCCCGCCGACAAGCCAGCGATTGCCGTGGCGGTGCTGGTGGAAAATGGCCGCCACGGCGGCTCTACCGCGGGGCCGGTTGCCCGCGAAGTCATGGATGCGTGGCTACTGGATGAACAGGGGGAGCTGAAAGTACCGCCGGTGTTTGCCGAAACCCCGCCCCATCCACCGTCCAATACCACCATCAATAATGCCGGTAACGAGAACCGCCCATGAGCCAGCGCGAATTTACCCGCCAAATGCCAGGCCAAACCGGCGCTAGCCTATCACCCGGGCTGGCGGTACGCCTGCACCTGGATCCACCATTACTGGTGGGCCTGTTGCTACTCATGTTCGGGGGGCTCACCGTTCTTTATAGTGCTGGCGGGGAAAGCATGGCGCTAGTGGTCCGTCAATGCATCCGCTTCGGCGCCGGCCTTATTGTGCTGTTTCTGTTGGCCCAAATCCCGCCGCGAAGCTACCGCTTCTGGGCGCCAGTGATTTATTCCATCGGCCTGATGTTATTGATAATGGTGTTGCTCATCGGCACCGAAGCCAAAGGGGCTCAACGCTGGTTATCCATTCCCGGCGCCGGCCGCTTCCAACCGGCGGAGGTGATGAAACTCGCGGTACCCGCCATGGTCGCCTGGTACTTCAGTGAACGCACGCTGCCCCCCCGGCTCACTGATGTGATTGCTGCCCTGCTATTACTCGGCATTCCCGCCATGCTCATCGGCATGCAACCGGACCTGGGCACAGCCATTCTCATCGCGGCCAGTGGCTTGATAGTCCTGTTCATGGCGGGGCTATCCTGGCGGCTGATTGCCGTGGCGATAATCATAGTGGTCACCGCCGCACCGCTGATGTATTTCTTCGTGATGCATGATTATCAGCGCAACCGGGTAGACACTTTCCTTAATCCGGAAGCGGATCCGCGCGGTACCGGCTGGAACATTATCCAGTCAAAAACCGCTATCGGTTCCGGGGGGGTTAACGGCAAAGGATGGCTAGACGGTACCCAATCACGCCTCGATTTCCTGCCGGAATCCTCCACCGACTTTATTCTCGCAGTGCTCAGCGAGGAATTCGGCCTAGTAGGCGTTATCGTATTGCTGATGATGTACTTGGTCATCGTTGGCCGCGGTTTCTTTATTAGCTGGCACGCCCAAGACACGTTTGCCCGGCTACTGGCCGCCAGCCTAGTGATGACATTTTTTATTTATGTTTTCGTGAACATTGGGATGGTTTCAGGGCTCTTACCTGTCGTAGGCGTCCCTTTGCCTCTGGTCAGCTATGGCGGCACCTCCGTTGTCACGCTATTGGCCAGTTTTGGGATGTTGATGTCAATTCACACCCATCGGCGCCTAATGAGTTATTAAACGTGAAGCCGGCCCCCTAGTGCGCCGGTTTCCAACAAAACGCAGTCCATGGAAATAATGAAAACAGGAGAACCCCCTTTGCGTCGTTTCTATCTAGGCATTCTAAACATTTTCCGCTCCGGCACGGCGTATTCAGCCATCGCGGTCGCAGCCCTGTTCTTCACCTCCCTGCCTGCCTTAGCCGAGCATACCTGCCCTGAAAACAACGACTATCTGCAGCGCAAACAAGTCCAAGCTCTAATAGCCGAGCTCGTCTCGCAAGGACAAGATGAGGCACGATTGCGAGAGGTTCTGGGCAGCGCGCAATGCCAACCCCAGATTCTCAAATCCATTGCTCGCCCTGCAGAAAGAACCCATACCTGGGCCACTTATCAGAAAATTTTTCTACAGGAAAGCCGGGTTCAGAAAGGTATTGAATTCGCCCACACCCACGCCAAGACCTTGACCCGCGCCGAACAAACCTACGGCGTACCGCGAGAAATTATTCTCGCCATCATTGGTGTGGAAACCCGCTACGGTGATCACATGGGCAACTACCGTGTGGTCGATGCGCTGGCCACACTGGGCTATGACTACCCTCCCCGAGGAAGCTTCTTCCGCAAACAGCTCAAAGCACTGTTTGAATTGGAACACCATGCCCATATTGACGCGAACACGATCACCGGCTCTTACGCGGGGGCCATGGGCTATGGCCAGTTTATCCCCACCAGTTACCAAGCCTACGCAGTGGATTTTGACAACGACGGTATCACCGATCTGGTCAATAATCCGGTGGATGCCATTGGCTCCGTGGCCAACTATTTCAGCGAACATAACTGGAAACCCGGTTTGCCCGTGGCTGCCAGAGCTCGCTTACACGGTACCGGTTATGTCGCGCTGGCCAAGAAAGGTTACAAGCCATCCTTTACTCTGGCACAAGCCAACAGTGCCGGCGTCACCGCACTCAGCTGCAACGACGATCGGCTGGTTAGTGAATACTGCTTTGATCTGCCCGCCAGCACCCGCGTCGCCCTACTCGACCTGACCGGAACCGATGGCGCAGAATTTTGGCTGGCCACCGACAACTTTTATGTGATCACCCGCTACAATCACAGTCGCCTGTACGCCATGGCCGTGCTACAACTATCACGACAATTGGCTGCGGCACTGGAGGATAATCAATGAACCGTTTGGCTTGCGCCGTACTGACCTCTGCCTTTCTCGGCGCCTGTGCCACAACGCCAGGGCCCAATGATGGCAATGACGGCCCAGCTGCCAGCAACGGAGCACCCGGCTCCGACCGTTATAGCCTGCATCAGGATACCGCCCCTGAAGAGCGTAGAGATATCTCACAGCTGCCGGAACCGGTTCCCACAAATGAACCGCGCAGTCGCTATGGCAACCCACAATCCTACAGCGTGTGGGGCAAAACCTATCAAGTACTCCCCCAAGCGGAGGGTTACGTAGCAGAAGGAAACGCGTCTTGGTATGGCCAGAAATTTCATGGTCATCGCACCTCCAGCGGCGAATCTTTCGATATGTATCAGTTCACTGCCGCCCATCGCAGTCTGCCACTGCCCACTTACGCCCGGGTTACCAATCTGGATAATGGTAAGAGCTTGGTGGTACGGGTGAACGACAGAGGCCCTTTCCACGAAGATCGCATCATTGATCTCTCTTGGGCTGCCGCAGTACGCCTAGGCATAGAACAAGCCGGCACCGGACGTGTTCGAGTTGAGGCCATCACGGGCCAACAGTCACAATCCCAAGAGGCCAACAGCACCGTCCCCACAGCCGTACGCGCCGCCCTGGATAGCCCTCCGCCTTCACAAGCACAGAGCACCTCCGGCACCCAAACGGGCACGGTAAAAGAAAATGAGAAAAGCGCCAGTCTGTTTCTGCAGGCAGGCGCCTTCTCTGACCGCGTCAGCGCTCAACGGCTACAACAAAAGCTGGTCAACCAATTGGGCGTCGATACCCAAATCCAGCACTCGGAGGGTAATCTATTCCGGGT
Source organism: Alcanivorax sp. 97CO-5 (assembly GCF_000524665.1). Classification (NCBI taxonomy): domain Bacteria; kingdom Pseudomonadati; phylum Pseudomonadota; class Gammaproteobacteria; order Oceanospirillales; family Alcanivoracaceae; genus Alcanivorax; species Alcanivorax sp. 97CO-5. Next base: position 17,811 of record NZ_KI965884.1, on the reverse strand, counting down.
CTGGATTGGCCCCTATGAAAACCAGCAACAACGTCAACAAGTACGCCAGACGATTGCCGACGCCGGTTTCGACCGGCCCATGCCTGTCAGCCCCTGAAAACGCCCATATCAGCTATTTCTCCGGTTAACAGGCCCTCGTCAGTCCTCTAGAATGCAGCCATCAAGTGATGGCACAACGCAACTTGATGGCCTTTATGGAATTTTTTGCCGTCCGTGTACAAACACTCCTTCGGGTTTGCACCGAACAACGACGGCAGGCATATCATTGATTCCCTAAACCCTTCAAAGAGCGAATCATCCTAGAACAACCAACAGGCAGGATATCCATGCGTCCCCAGTCTTTTCGATTTACCGTTTTAGCTCTCTTTGCTTTATTTGGCACCGCTTTTTCCCTCCTGGCTCAAGCGCAAATGGTGCCCCGTGCGCCACAAATCGATGCCAAAGGCTACTTGCTGATGGATGCAACCAGCGGCCAAATCATCGTCGAGCGTAACGCAGATCAACGCCTACCTCCGGCCAGCCTAACAAAGATGATGACAGCCTACATTGCTGAAGCGGAGCTGCAGAAAGGCAATATTTCCGAGAAAGACATGGCGCCAATCAGCGTTCAGGCTTGGCAAATGGGCGGTTCACGCATGTTCGTACGCGAAGGGACCCGAGTTCCGGTGGGGGACTTGCTGCGAGGCATCATCATCCAGTCCGGTAACGACGCCAGCGTGGCCATGGCCGAATACATTGCCGGTTCCGAAGATGCCTTTGCCGATTTGATGAACCAACACGCTAACCGTCTGGGCATGGACAACAGCCATTTCATGAACGCCACTGGCTGGCCGGCGGAAAACCATTTCACCACCGCCAAGGACATGGCCATTCTAGCCCGCGCCATCGTGCGAGATTTTCCCGATCACTACGACCTATACGCCAAAAAGGAATTTACCTACAACGGCATCACTCAACAAAACCGCAACCTGCTACTGTGGCGTGACCCCTCTGTGGACGGCCTTAAAACCGGACATACCGATGAAGCCGGCTATTGCCTGGTCTCTTCCGCTAAAAAAGACGGTATGCGTCTAATCGCCGTGGTCATGGGTACCGATTCTGAAGGCGCACGCGCCCGTGAATCACAAAAGCTACTGACCTACGGTTTCCGCTTCTTCGAAACCTACAAAGCGTATAGCGCTGGCGATGTCCTTGATACCGTCGATGTATGGATGGGCGAACAGAACCAACTTCGTCTAGGCCTAGCTGAAGACTTGGTACTGACCATCCCCCGTGAAAGCCATGAAAGCCTGAAAGCGGAAATCAGTGTTACTCCACAGCTGGAAGCGCCTATCGTGGAAGGCCAACAATACGGCTCCCTCACCGTCCGCATGAACAATGATGTGCTGGTTAAAAAACCATTGGTGGCATTGGAAGCCGTTGAAGAAGCTGGCCTCTTCACCAAGCTTTGGCATCACCTTATGCTGTTCTTCAAAGGGCTGTTCTAGGAACCTCAGCACGCGACACGCAGGCACACTTACCATGACTCAGGTTTATCTCAACGGCGCCTTCATGGCGCCAGCAGATGCAACGATATCCCCCATGGATCGGGGCTTTCTGTTTGCCGACGGGATTTACGAAGTGATACCAGCCTATAACGGCGTATTATTCCGCTTCGAAGAACACCTGATCCGCCTGGAACGCTCGCTGGCAGAAGTCGACATTCGCAATCCCCACAGCCGGGCACAGTGGCGAGAACGATGTGAACAACTACTGCGCGCCAATGGCGGCGGCAATCTCTCGGTTTACCTGCAAGTCACCCGTGGCGCTGCTGAAAAGCGCGATCATGCGTTCCCGTCGCCCGCCGTCACCCCCACTGTATTCATGATGACCAACCCGATAGCGATTCCTGCCGCCGACAGCCCAGAAACCGCCGTTGGCGCTCGCGCAATCACCCTGGATGATATTCGCTGGGCCCGTTGCGATATTAAGTCCGTCTCCTTGCTGCCCAACAGCCTACTCCGCCAACAAGCCGTGGCCGCCGGGGCCAGCGAAGCCATTTTGCTGCGCGACGGCTTTGTTACCGAAGGCTCGGCCAGCAATGTCTTCATCGCCAAGGCCGGCACCATTGCGACCCCCCCAAAAAGCCATGCCATTCTTGGCGGCATTACCCGGGATCTGGTGGTAGAGCTGTGCCACCAGCACGGCCTCGCACTAGAAGAGCGTGAAATCACTGAAATGCAGTTACGCCAAGCAGATGAAATCTGGATCACCAGTTCGACCAAGGAAGTGGTGCCCGTAATTCAGCTCAACAACGCTATAATAGGGAATGGAATGCCGGGGCCATTATGGAAAGCCCTTGCGCATCACTACGTCCAGCATAAACGCCGACTTTGCGGGCTTGATGCCCCAAACGCGCACGACTGACAGGAGCCGCCCATGGCCATTCAGGAACATTTGTGGGAATTCCCCCATGACATGCAGTTAAAAGTCATGGGGGCCATCGACTCCCCCCTTGAAGCCGCGCTTATCGAGATTCTCAACACCCACCTTGAGGATTTTGACGCAGACAAACACCTGAACAGTAAACCCAGCAGCAAAGGCACCTTCATTTCTTTCACTGCGAAGGTCACCATGCGCAACCGGGAACAGGTAGAGGCCATTTACAAGGCGCTCAGTGATTCTCCCCATGTGAAAGTGACGCTTTAATACACGCCCCCTGCAAGCGCTCTCGCTTCAAATGCCAGTGCACCTCACAGTAAGTGCACTGGCCGAGCCTCATGACACGTTACACGCCGTTACCTGTTCTCACAGCTCGATACCGAACCCCCACCGAGCCACCATTGGTAAGAACCCATCGCCTCCGTAGTGTTTGGCACATAATAACAATACGGAATATCCATCATGAAAATAGTCTCGCTGCTGTGTCTGTGCAGCTACCTGCCTATACTCACGGTTATTGACCTACGCCCCTTTTCTCACGATGTGCTCGGTGCCAGTCGCGCAGGGCCGCACACCGTCGCCAAACCGACAAACCTCATTTCTGCCCTGCCACGCAACAACCCGAACATGGAACAGAGCCTTTACCGCACCCCAGTGCATTTCGACGCCTTCCAGACGATTAATCTCACCGATGATAGCCGCATTGAATTCGGCATCAGTGTTCAAGAATTAAATCTCCATCTTGTTAACCCGCGGACAAGTGATCGTCTGATTTAAACAATAGTAACTTTGCCTCATTTTAGGGAACGTCAACCGCGACCCTGTAGAAAATGCGTACATCCGCGGATTTTGATTCTTCTCTATCCAATGTGCATCGCGCAAAGCGGCTAGCCTGTCATGCATAGCTGGCCGTATACTTCCCCCATGGACGCACTGATTCGCTATTTCCCACAAGTCGATTATTCCTCTTGCTGGCACGCCATGCGCGATCTCACCGATCACCGTGACGCGCAGCAGAGCGACGAGTTTTGGGTACTCGAACACCCTCCCATCTTCACGCTGGGCCAAGCCGGCAAGCCCGAACATGTGCTCAATGCCGGTGAGATTCCAGTAGTGAACAGCGACCGTGGTGGGCAAGTGACTTATCACGGCCCCGGCCAGACAGTGGTCTACCTGATGCTGGACATCAAACGGCTAGGCCTGGGTAGCCGCGGGCTGGTCTCCGCCATTGAACAAGGCATCATCGACTTTCTTGCAAGTCTGGGCATTACCGCCGTTAATCGAGATGACGCACCCGGAGTCTATGTTCAAGGCGCCAAAATTGCGTCTCTGGGCCTGCGTATCCGCCGTGGCGCCACCTACCACGGGCTAGCCATCAACCGGGATATGGACCTTTCCCCCTGGCATCGTATTAACCCCTGCGGACACGTGGATCAACCCATGACCACACTGAAAGCTCAAGGGGTGGATCTGGACCGCCACAGCATGGAACAACAGCTGGTATCCTTTTTAGCCAAACGTCTTGGGCTAACGCCCCGGACAGCGGCCCTTCCGGACTGGTACAATACCCGCCAAGAGAATGTCACCACTGGCGGCGATCCTGGCAGTGCTCTGACTCAACAGCCAGAGCGGCTGTAACCACAGACACCGCTGCCTGCCCCCCCTTCCGGCAGCACTCGACGGCAATGGAAACCCCATGAGCGAACAGGCCCAAGCCAAACGCAAAGTGCAAATCGGTGACAAACTACGTGGCGCCGACAAGGTCCGCACCATCCCCATGGTTAATGAAGAAACCGGTTACCAACGTAAGCCGGACTGGATTCGTGTGCGTGTTCCTGCCAATGGCGAAATTCAGCGTATCAAGTCCCTGCTACGCAAACAGAAACTGCACACCGTTTGCGAAGAGGCGGCCTGCCCCAACTTGCCGGAATGTTTTGGCGGCGGCACCGCCACCTTCATGATCATGGGCGACATCTGTACCCGTCGTTGCGCTTTCTGCGATGTGGGTTTCGGCCGGCCCAATGCGTTGGATGCGCAAGAGCCGTTGCACTTGGCGGAGTCTGTGGAAAACTTGGGCCTGAATTATGTGGTGATTACCTCCGTGGACCGGGATGATCTAGCCGACGGCGGCGCGGAACACTTTGCCGAGTGCATCCGCCAGGTGCGAGCGCTTACCCCAGAGACCCGCATCGAAATCCTCACCCCAGACTTTCGCCCCTGCCTGGACACCGCCGTGGAGATTCTCGCTGAAACCGCGCCGGACGTGTTTAACCACAATATTGAAACCGTTCCGGAGCTATATAAGCACATCCGCCCCGGCGCCCGTTATCAACACTCCCTGGATTTGCTTAAACGCTACAAGGCTCTGCGCCCGGATGTGAGCACCAAAAGCGGCATCATGGTGGGGTTGGGTGAAACGTTCGAGCAGGTCATCAATACCATCAAAGATCTGCGAACCCATGATGTGGACATGATCACCATTGGCCAATATCTGCAGCCCAGCAAGCACCACGCTCCGGTGGATCGCTTCGTACACCCGGACGAATTCCGGGAGTATGCCCGCGTGGCCAACGAACTAGGCTTCACCTCGGTTGCCTCCGGGCCCATGGTGCGCAGTTCCTACCATGCTGATTTACAGCATAAAGGGGTGGATGTTGGCCTATACAAACCCTAATTCAAAGGCCGGGCTTACTGGCACCACCGATTAAATGTACGTTTCGTACTAGCGGCCCACTGACTCGGCTCGGGCTTTGCATTACGCTAGCGGTCTATGTAACACGCTTACCCCAGCAGTTGTTGCCGTTACGATTTTGAAGGTCCCCTTGTCATGCCGAGAAGCGCAGTCCGTAAACAGCCTAACATCGTTCTTACTTCAACCCTTCTCGGCATTTTTCTGCTGCTCGGCACCTTGCTTGCCGGCTCCGCACAAGCGGATATTCCGGCGCCAGTCATGGCCCCAGTATTGGAAGTCGCGGAAAGCCTGGAGCTTGCCGAAACCGACCTGGCAGTAGCTTCCATCCCCCTGGATGGACCCGGAAAAGCCCGTTTCATGAATGCGGACATACCCCTAAACCCCGGCTCCATCATGAAGGTCATTACCACCTACGCGGCGCTAGAATTACTGGGTCCCACGTTTCAATGGCACACTCGCCTGTACACCGACGGCACCATTGAGGGGGAAACCCTCAGCGGTAACCTGTATTTTGTTGGCAGCGGGGACCCTAAACTCACCGAAGAGCGGTTATGGCTACTGCTGCGGGAGTTGCGTGCCATGGGTATCACCCACATCACCGGTGACCTGATTTTGGATGGCAGCGTGTTCAACCTGCCCAATGGCATTACCGCCTTTAATGATGACGGTGACAACCCCAACGCACCCTTCCTGGTGGAACCCAACGGCTTGCTCACCAACTTGAATGTGTTGCGCATCCGGGCCCGAGCAGACAACCGCGGCATTCATACTTGGACCGAACCGGCCCTCAATGGCATCCACATCAACAACCAACTGGTACTGCGCGAGTACGGCCATTGCCCTCGCCGCTATCAATTTGACTATGAACCTACCACCCGTGATGACGGCTCAATAAGCATCACGGTCACCGGCGTGCTGCCCGTAGGGTGTAGCACCAGCAGCTATCTGTCTCTGCTAAGCCAGCCCGCCTATACCGGTGCCCTACTCTCTAGCCTGTGGCAGCAGCTTGGCGGTACCCTTTCAGGAACCATCCGCGAAGGCCTGCGCCCTCGAGCAGACACAGAACTACTCGTCACCACCTCATCGCGTGATTTGGTCACTATGGTCCGCGATATTAATAAGTGGAGTAATAATGTGATGGTGCGCCAGGTCTTCCTGACGTTGGGCGCCAAGCACCGTCAGCCCGGCGATAAAGACGATCTTGCCGCCGCAGAGCGTGAAATTCGCGCCTGGCTAGCCCATAAAGGTATCGACAGCCGGAGTATGGTCTTTGAAAATGGGGCCGGCTTGTCACGCATTGAGCGCATCACCGCCCGTCAAATGGCCCAACTACTGCAACAGGCCTGGGAAAGCCGCTTTGCCGCAGAACTAATTGCCTCCCTGCCACTGGTGGCCATGGATGGCACAATGCGTCGCAGGCTGGGTAACGCTAACATGGCTGGCATGGGCCACATTAAAACCGGCTCTTTGCGTAATGTGCGCTCCATCGCAGGGTTCACCCGCGATGAAGACAACACCACCTGGGCAGTGGTGGCCATGGTGAACAACCCTCGCGCGTGGCAAAGCGAGCCGGTACTTGATGCGTTCATCGAACAAGTGCACCTATCCACGCGCCCTAAAAGCATAAACACCGCCCGGCAATAAATCGTCCCCCCGCAGGGTCGATGGCCCTGCTTTATTCTACTGTGCGTTTTCCCTATGCTGAGCACATAAGGAGCTTTCAGAAGCCCCGTATCTGCCCCCCTCCAAACCCGTTGAAGATAACTCAAAGCAAATGTTCAAATGCTTGGCGAAAGAGTATTCTAAAATGATAATACCGAAGGGAACTTGCTAGGGAGCATCACCATGAAAACCTACTTCGTCGCCGCCGTAATCGGCTGTACCCTGGCGTTTGCTGGCTGCCAGAGCCAACCGGAAGCGCCGATCGACCCCAAAGCGCAGAAAAAGGTCTATAGCGGGATTCTTCCCTGCGCGGATTGTTCCGGAATTCACACCACGCTGATCCTATACCGGGATCAATACGATACCCCCACCCGTTTTGAACTCAGTGAAGAGTATATGAGCGGCTCCACCGTGAAACTAAATGTGGTGGAACGCGGGGAATGGACCTCACACAAATACCAGGAAGGCGTTAGCCAGGAAGATGTGTACACCATCAATCCTGAAGACGACGATGCACGACGTCAATACATCAAGGATGCGATCAATGCCGTTGAACAATTGGATTCATCTGGGAATCGTATCCAGTCAAATTTGAATTACCGCCTGCTCAGCAAGTAACTCCCATAGGCGCATAAGAAAGGCGCCTCGGTTCCTTTTTATTTGCTTGCTCTGGCCGCCCAACCCCCCTTCCGGCTCAGCGTGCACAGCACGCGCCCTAGCACTAGTGGCAATAAACCTTCGAAGATGCGGCATTTTGCCGCTATCTGTGAATGCATCCCAAATAGGAATGACTTGCATTAAGGGGTTGAACATCATAGTATTGCGAACCCTTATTCAATCCTTGGCGCTGAGTCATTGCCACACCGCCACATAGCCCTGCGTTATCAAGCGGTTATTATTAAGTGGCGATATGCAAGGCCTGTTTTACCCGATACCGGGCACCTAATTATTTGCCCATAGCTGGAGTTTTCCATGCCCCAGATTTCCCTACAGTTACCGGAATGGTTTATTAGTGGCGGCGCCACTATGTGGGTTCTGGCCCTGCTCTCCGTGATTGCCTTGGCAACGTTCATCTCCAAGATCTTGCAGTTCGCCCGCATTCGCCCTGGCAATAGTCGCCAGGCAGACCAGTTGCTTAGCGCAATACGCCAAGGCAAACCGACCAGCAAACCCGACAAATTAACCAGTCCCATCGACCGAGTGCTCTGGCAGTGCTGGGAAAACCGTAACCTGGATGAGGCTGCTTGGCAGGAAGAAAGCCTACGCTTGGCCCGCAGCGGCCTGGATGAGTTACGCGGCGGCTTGCGTGTGCTGGAAGTGATTAGCGCCATTGCTCCGCTGCTAGGCCTTCTGGGCACCGTATTCGGCATGATTGGCGCCTTCCAAGCCCTGGAGATGGCCGGCTCACAGGTGGACCCCTCCATTCTGTCCGGGGGTATCTGGGAAGCCCTGCTGACCACCGCCGCCGGCCTCACCGTGGCAATCCCAACCTTGGCTGCATTCCACTGGGCCGACCGCAGCATCGAACAATGCCGCGAGAAAATGCAGGATCGACTGTCGCGTTTGAAAGTATTGCGCAACAACCACACGGCTCCCGAGCCTCTGGAAGAGGAACGCGACCCGTCGGTGTCGCATGCATATTGAACCTGAGCGTCATCGCACGCCCTTTATCAGCCTGACACCACTAATTGATGTGGTGTTTATCCTGCTGGTGTTCTTCATGCTCGCCACCCGTTTCGGGCAATACCATGACCTGCCTGTTAACGTGCAACCCGCAGACAGCACCGAGCAACCGGACGAACAATGGTTAATCATCAACGTGCAGGCCAACGGTATGCTGACCCTTAATGATGTCAGCTTTACCCCGGCCGCGGTTGCAGACCGGCTGGATACCAGCAAGACCAAGGTATGGGTCACAGTGAATCCAGAGGCCACTCTGCAACAGGCACTGACCGCTGTAGACGCCATGAAGGCCGCCGGCGTTCGCGATGTTCAACTGGAGCTGTTGCCATGATGATCATGGAAACCTCATCACGCAGACCGCCACTGGAGCCGGTGCTGCCGCTGATCAATGTGGTCTTCCTGCTGTTGATCTTCTTCATGTTAGCCGGACAATTGGCCAAACGCCCCACCGTGACGGTGGAAGCACCGATGAGCCAGACCGCAAACGGCGAAGAAGCCCGGGATAAGTTGCTACTGGTGATACAGAACGATGGGCAATGGTTTGCTGAAGACAGCGCCGAACCGCTAAGCGACGCGGCATTGCAGGCACGACTTGGCGACAAGCCAGAAGATGCGGAAGTCCGCCTGCTGGCCGACGCAGGCGTAACCATGCAAGCCTTGCGCAGGCGTTTGGAAACCCTGCAAGGCATGGGTGTGGAACAGGTTCGGCTGGTGACGCAGAGTGACGCAGCAGCAGAAAGCGCCAGCAAGGTGGCACCATGAAACCCCGTAATCTCACCGCTTGGATCGTCTCCATTCTAATTCACGTCAGCGTGCTGGTTACCGTTGGCGCCATGACGCTTGCCGGTGGCCGCCCCGCAAAACCGGGCGTTAGTGAAATTGCCATTAACCTGTCTGCTCCACCAGCCCCAAAGGCTGCGCCGAAAGCGATACCGCCAAAGGCCCAGCCCGCCCCGCAACCGAGAGTCAAACCAAAACCCAAACCCAAGCCTACGCCCAAACCGGTCGCAAAACCGAAACCGGAACCCAAGCCAGAGCCAGCCCCACAACCTCAGGTAGCAGAAACTGCGGCCACGAAAACCGAGAATGAAGACACCCACGAAGAAGCCTCGGCACAGCCCCTGACTCAAGGCGCCAAAGGCATGGCGGGCGCCCCAGGAAAAGGAGTGCATCAATCCGGTGATACAGAAAATGCGCTCAACAAATACCTAGCAAAAGTGCGCGACACCATCGATTACAACAAGCAGTATCCGCACCGGGCTAAAATGCGCCGCCAACAAGGGACCGTTAAGGTGTCTTTTGTAATCAATGCGTCTGGGCGCGCCGAACAGGTAAAGATCACGAAAAGTTCCGGCAGTCGTATTCTGGACCGCGCCACCCAGGAGCTCGTTTCAAGGTTACGCTTCGACGCCCCCCCCAAAGAGCTGGATAGCAGCCTACCTGTACACGTTATTGCACCGGTGAATTACGATCTGAGCAATGGCTAACGCCATTACCTCGGCGGCGATCTCTTCCTCCGTCCCGAGTTGATCCCCTGCGCACCTGTCTTTACTGTTGAATGCTTGATTAAACAATCACGCTGTCTGGCACGCTATTACCCGCCCGCCGGGGCGGGTTTGCCTGCTCTCTCTTTTGAAGGAAACGCCTGTGAACGCATTAACTTTGGCACTGTTATTAAGCCTAGCAGCAGGTCTCAGCATGGCGGCGGGAGCTCTCATTGGCGTGCAGGAACATATCGCCAAAAGCTGGCTTGAGCAGGAAGTGCGCCACGGCGTTATCGCTTTTGGCGGCGGCGCTCTATTAGCGGCCGTGGCATTAGTGCTGGTTCCAGAAGCGGTCAAACACCATAGTGCTTTCTCCGCCACAGTCTTGTTCGCCAGTGGCGGGCTGGTCTTCATGTTTATTGACCGGGCCTTGGCGAAACGCGGTGGCGCTCTGTCACAATTGTTAGCCATGTTGCTAGATTTTGTCCCGGAAGCCATCGCTCTAGGGGCGGCGCTGGCCAGTGGCGGTAGCCAGGCTTACCTGCTGGCGTTCCTGATTGGCATGCAAAACATGCCGGAAGGGTTCAATGCCTATCGGGAAATCTACAATAGCAAGGGCAACACATTGTCTAAAAGCCGCATCGTGCTGGCTTTCGCTTGCATGGCCCTGCTGGGCCCATTAAGTGCCTGGCTCGGCTTTGAGATCCTGGTGAATCAACCCTTTATTCTCGGCGGTATCATGCTGTTTGCCAGCGGTGGCATTCTCTATCTGACCTTCCAGGATATCGCCCCGCAAGTGCCACTGGAAAAACACTGGATGCCAGCTCAAGGGGCTGTAGCCGGTTTTGCGCTGGGGCTAGTTGGCCACCTCCTAGTGCAGTAAGCCTAACGTTGAAACGCGACAGCAGCTACCATCAACTAAACATTAACGCCTAGCACGCGTTTTAACGTTCAACTCACTCCCCCCAACGCTTCACTAAGGTTTGTTCCACACCAAGATGATCCAGTAGCCGGGCAACCATAAAGTCCACCAGATCATCCACGCTTTGTGGTTGATGATAAAACCCAGGCGCGGCGGGCATGATGGTGACGCCAAGGCGGGAAAGTTTAAGCATGTTTTCCAGGTGGATCGCGGAGAAAGGCGATTCCCGGGGGACCAGAATCAATTTTCGACCTTCCTTTATGGCCACATCCGCAGCCCGCTCGATCAGATTATCACTGGCCCCCATCGCAATGGCTGACAAGGTCCCCGTAGAGCAGGGGCAGACCACCATGGCTGCAGGAGCTCCGCTGCCGGAAGCCACCGGCGCCGTCCATTGTTCCAACCCACAAACGACCAGCTGTCCCTTTTCTGTCTTTACCCAATCGCGCAACGCCTGCTCAGCGTTGCCGGTACCCGCAGGCAATTTCAATGCCGTCTCAGTGCCAATGACCACTCGCGCAGCCTTGGAAAGTAGAACGAACACCTCACAGTCCGCCTCCAGCAAACACTGCAGCAAACGTAACCCGTAAGGTGCTCCGGAGGCACCGGTAAAAGCTAACGTCACCCGATGTGTCATAAACCCATCCCGACACCTCTGACCATCATCACTGCCAGAATCGGCATCAATATAACCAAATGAATTTCTGCCACCAGCACGCCACGCAGGTTGCGTTGCAGCTTGTCATCAATCACAGGGACATGGCCTGCTTTAACTGTTTTTCGCCAACCCAGAAGCACCTTAGTGGGATACAAGCTCAACAAGGCGATCAACACGAAGAGCGTCACCTTGCCATGAAACCAAGGGTTAGTGAGATAAAAGTCCCAGCCCTTTTCCGTCCAGCCCGCCCGGGCCAAGCCACTGATCAATACCGTTAGCGCCGACAGGCCATAACCAATATCCAGCCATAAGAGCGTGCGAATATTGCGTTCATTGATGCCGGTTCGCCACAGCAACAACTCGCCATACAAGCAAGCAAAGAGCATCAGGATGCTTAGGTAATGCACCGATGCCCAAAGTACCGACCAGAACATGACAACCTCCTAAACGCTCGAAACGAGCGACACGTTTCAAGCCTCAACACGGACAAAATGAATACGTTTGCAATTTTCTGCCGGCACTCAAGACAAAAGCGCGGGCACAGACGCGTCAAGACGCTTACTACTATCATTTGCAGCAACGTCAGGCTTGTCTGTCGCTGTTACTCAGCCAACGCATCCAGCAGCTTCTGGTGAATGCCACCAAAGCCGCCGTTGCTCATCACCACCACGCTCAGTGGCTCGCCTTTGTGACTTGCTACCTTGGCAATAATATCATCCAGCGATTCGGTCACCGTTGCCGGCACCGGAGCTTCACTGAGCACCGAATCCAGCGACCAGTTCAAGCCCGGCGGCTGATACCAGATTACCTCATCAGCGCATCCGGTGCTGCCCGCCAAAGCGGCCTTGTGGCTCCCTAGGCGCATGGTATTAGAGCGAGGCTCAATAATGGCAAGTATTTTGCCGTTACCCACCTTGCGCCGCAGTCCATCTAGCGTGGTGGCAATGGCCGTGGGGTGATGGGCAAAATCGTCGTAAACCCGCACCCCGCCCACTTCACCACGCAATTCCATGCGCCGCTTCACACCCACAAACTCCGATAACGCTGCCGCGCCATCCGCCAAAGTCACACCCACATGGCGGGCGGCCAGCAACGCAGCCATTCCGTTGTTCACACTGTGACGGCCAGTTTGCTCCCAACGCACCTGCGCCACCGGTTCACCGCTTTCAAGCACCGTAAAGCTCGAGCCATCGGCCTGATCCAGGCGGTAGCCCAGCGCTTCCTCTTTACCAAAGCGCTCCACGTTACTCCAGCAGCCTTTTTCCAGGGTCTCCTCCAGCGCAGCTTCTCCATGGGGCAGAATCAAGCGACCGGTGGACGGCACAGTACGAATCAGGTGATGGAACTGGGTTTGAATAGCGGCCAGATCCGCAAAAATATCCGCGTGATCAAATTCCAAATTATTAAGAATTACCGTGCGCGGACGGTAGTGGACAAACTTGCTGCGCTTGTCAAAAAACGCCGTATCGTATTCGTCTGCTTCCACCACAAAGAAAGGCGTCTCACCCAACCGGGCCGATACTCCGAAATTGCCGGGTACACCGCCAATCAAATAACCAGGCTTTAAACCCGCATATTCCAAGATCCAGGCCAGCATGGAACTGGTGGTGGTTTTACCATGGGTTCCGGCAACTGCTAGCACCCAGCGACCGGGAAGCACCACCTCTTGGAGCAGTTGCGCCCCTGAGGTATAGGGTAAGCCGCGATCCAGTACTGCTTCCACTGCCGGGTTGCCACGGCTTAACGCATTGCCGATAACCACTAGATCCGGCGCCGGTTCCAGTTGCGACGGATCATACCCTTGGGTCAAGGCAATACCCGCCGCTTCCAATTGATCGCTCATGGGCGGGTAAACGTTTTGGTCACTGCCAGTAACCTGATGCCCCTGAGCTTTAGCCAGCTGCGCCAGCGACCCCATAAAGGTGCCGCAAATACCGAGAATATGAATATGCATGAGAAGGAACTGCCAACATTTAGATTCCTTGCACCATAACGGCAAGGGCTCCCAAGGTGAAGTGCCAGCACGGCCTAATCCCTGTTGAACCTATTGTCTAATGCAACAGCTCCTAATTTTGCCGCATATATCCAAGCATGGTGGACCGTAAGGTGCCGAACATCCCCTTCCAAAAGACACAGGATAAATAAGAGAAAACAAAATAGTCCGTCGTTAGTGCTGCTCTCTATGCGCGAAGATCTGAAAGGTATAATGACTGGAATCCCTCAAGTCAAAAAATTGCATTCTAGTTGAGTCCAAGTACACTCCTGTGCGCCATCACAAATATAAATATAAACTCAGCCTTTACACTGGCTATAACCTAATACAATAAGAGGCAGCCATGTCGATCATCCTCCGACGCCTGGTCATGGTCACCGCTTTGCTATTCAGCACCAGCCAGACGCAAGCCTGGTCCTGGTTGGGAAAAGACAAAGACACAAGCTATGCAAACACTCGCTACCCCATTGTTCTGGTGGGCGGCCTCATTGCTTTTGATGATATTGCCGGTATCGATTATTTCTACGGTATCGCTGATGATATGCGCGATTACGGCGCCGAAGTCTACGAGAGTAATGTAAGCGCACTACAAAGCAATGAATACCGCGGTGAAGAATTAATCATCCAGATTGAAAATTATCTAGCCGTCACAGGTGCAACAAAAGTGAATCTTGTCGGCCATTCTCAAGGGGCGGGCACGGCGCGATATGTTGCCGCCGTTCGTCCGGACATCATCGCATCGGTCACCTCAGTGCACGGTGAAAACCGTGGAACTCCTGTTGCTGACATCCTTCGCGGGTTGATACCGCAAGGCAGTGCAGCGGAAGAGCTCGCAGACATGGTTGCCAACGGGTTTGGGTTCCTATGGGAGTTAGCATCCGGGGGGCCCAACGCAAAGAGTCAATCCACCAAAGCGGTGCTCGTGGCGTCAACCACCGAAGGCATGGCCGCGTTCAACCAGCGCTACCCTCAAGCCATGCCCACCTCCGCCTGCGGCACTAGTGGTGAACATGCGGTCAACGGAGTGCGTTACTGGTCTTGGGGAGGCACAGGTGTGCGCACCAACCTACTCGATCCCTTCGATAGTATATTGGTCACCGTCACCCAGTTTGCCTTCTCATCTGGGGTTGAACATGACGGCGTGCTGCCCCTGTGCGGTATGTACCTTGGCAAACCCATTCGACATGACTATCGCCATAACCATGCGGATGCTATCCGCCAGCTGTTTGGTTTGCTTGGCTGGGAAACTGATCCCAAAACATTATATCGCAACCACGCTAACCGCCTGAAAAATGCAGGACTTTAACAAGCATTCCCTCAGAGGGTCGCTCTTTACAGGGCCCTCTGCATTGAGTCTGAGTCATGACACGAACATTTGTTCTACTTATCGCAATAGTGCTCTCAGCTAGCAGCTTATTCTGGAACTTTCAGCACCTAACCGCTTCCCCTCTTCCGCTACCCACAGCGAGTAACACGAACACCCAAATCAGCACCACTTACACTGCCACAATTGAAGCGGGAAGAGCAGCTAAGCAGACGCTAAATCTAGCCCAAATGCTGACAAATACTTCGTTAGCGGACACGCAAGTCCCTGGAAGTCTAACGATCGATGCCCTGGGCCGCCTGATTCCAGACAACCACAGCAAAGCAATCATGGATTATTTCTTATCTTTGAGTGGAGAAATGCCTGACGCGTCAATCCGCAGACTGCTGGAACACTGGGCCCGACACAACGCGGGGCAACTTGCCGCCGCTGACTTGCTGACACTGTTTGATCAATATCATTATTATCGGTCCCGGTTAGCTAACGGCGATTACGCCGCACATTATTTGAATAAGAACAGCGGGGATATTCGCAACAAGCTTGAACAACGACAAAAACTGCGCAATGACACATTTGGGACCGATATCGCTGCAGCTTTGTTCGCAGATGAGGACCGCTACGATAGGGTCAGTTTGCAGCGCAACCAGATCCTGACATCGCGTCGTTCTGAGAAAGAAAAGGCTGACGCCCTGCAAGAGCTTCGCAAGGCGCTACCCGAAGCCTTGGCAAAACAACACCAGCGGCAGTACGATTTGCAACGCCTCACAGCCCATGAGCAATCCATAAAACAACAAGGTGCTAATGCCGCCGATCTCTATGCTTTCCGCCAACGCCAATTTGGTGATGCTGCGGCCCTGCGTCTGCAGGCGTTAGATGAGCAACGTACCCTTTGGCAAAGTCAGTACCAGAATTACGCGCGACAGCGAGACCAGATCAATTCCGCAGCCATAGACATTGCGGACAAACAGAAGCAGTTACAGGCTTTGCGTAGCAGATTATTTACCCACAGTGAACAACAGCGTGCAGCCGCGTTAGACCGTATGCAATAGCCAACATAGATAGAAGAAACATCGTCAAACTAGCTCCTTGCGGTTGTTTCGCTGAGACCGTCTGAGCACGGTAAAAATAATCCCATTCAAGCTTTCCCTCTATCACAACCATAAAAAAGGGCCGCTAACGCGACCCGCTAAGAGAAGTTTTACTGCCGTAAAACCCTTCAAACCTTAATGGCTAATCATCCATGGCCTGGCTGACGGAAACATCTTGTTGCCTTCAGCGGTATAGAATAGCTTGGACTTGCGCTTGTGATGACAGCAGCCTTGATCTTTTTCTGAATGCTGATTGCCTTGTCGAGGCTCATGCATCGCCTTCTCATTACGTGCAATGGCCTGGCGTTTTTCCGGGGCCATATCCAGCACCTCTGGGGGCACCATAATCACCCGCGCTGACAACGCACCACAGGTCGGGCACATGGCGCAATCACCGGAAGCCTGCATGGGAACGAGGTCATGGAACAAGCCGTGCTCAACACATTTATAGTCATAAAGGGGCATGATCAGCTCCTGTATAAATTACTTATCTTTCGATAATGGGATGTCAACACTGCCGGCCACACTATGCTGTGGACCATCCATACCCGGCTTAATATCAAAGTCGAAAATATCCGTTGGCAACCAAAGAGTGGCACAGGCATTGGGCACATCCACTACGCCACTAATATGTCCCTGGACAGGAGCACAACCGAGCAAAGCATAGGCTTGAGCACCCGTATAACCGAATTTCTTTAGGTACTCAATCGCATTGAGGCACGCCTGACGATACGCCACATGCACGTCTAAATAATGCTGCTTGCCTTGTTCATCTACAGAGATACCTTCAAATATTAAGTAATCGTCATACTTGGGCGCCATAGGGCTGGGCTTAAAGATAGGATTCTTAATTCCGTATTTTTCCATACCTCCTTTAATGATGTTCACCCGTAAATGGATCCAGCCAGCCATCTCAATGGCTCCACAGAACGTAATCTCACCATCACCCTGGCTAAAATGCAGATCCCCCACGGACAGCCCCGCATCCTTCACATAAACGGGGAAATAAACCTGCGAGCCCCTCGACAAATCTTTAATGTCACAGTTACCCCCATGCTCACGGGGCGGTACGGTACGGGCGCCTTCAGCAGCAGCTTGGGCTTTCGCGTCACCGCTTAACTTACCCATGTGCGCCGTATCAGCATAAGGTAAGTTAGCCAAGCCAGGAACACGATCAGGCTCGGTATCGTAAAGTGCTTTTTCCCGGGTGTTCCACTCTTCAAGCATTTCCTTCGACGGCAAACAACCTATAAGGCCCGGGTGAATCAGGCCGGCAAACTCCACGTTGGGAATATGGCGGGACTTGGTGAACATACCATTGAAATCCCAGATGGATTTCTGAGCTTCAGGAAAATGTTCGGTAAGAAAGCCACCGCCATTTTGCTTGGAAAAGAAACCATTAAAGCCCCATTGGCTTTCATCAAAAGTGCCGATATCAAGGATATCCACCACCAGAAGATCACCGGGCTCGGCGCCTTCGACACCCACAGGTCCGGTTAGAAAGTGCACCTGAGTCAAGTCGACATCACGAACATCGTCAGCACTATCGTTATTCTCGATCTGCCCACCCGTCCAGTCATGACATTCCAAGATAAAATCATCACCAGGCTTCACCATTTTCGCCATGGGGATATCCGGGTGCCAACGATTATGAACGTTTTCGTTTTCGTAAGGCGATTGTTTCAGGTCAATCTTGATAATCGTTTCAGCCATAATCAAAGCTCCTTAGCGAATCATTTAGGTCGAGTGGGCATCAACACGATCACTATTAATGAAACCACCAAGAACAACCATGAGTTAATAGCACAGCACACCTACGTCATTTGACGTAGGTGTGCTGTTAACAAACTAATGAAGTGAATCGCCACCAGTTTGCTAGACACC
>NZ_KI965883.1:0-72984 GCF_000524665.1 Alcanivorax sp. 97CO-5 | reverse complement strand
TGTCAGATTTGGTCTGAACTAATACAGCTAAGCACCAAGCGATGCGCTCCCTGCGTTCACCGAGACTCTGACGACAGAAATCTCTGCTCTGCGGAGGGTGAGCTGGCCGCCAATGTCTATGCACACGCGGGATTTAGCTGCATTATCCAAATGCAACATAGGCATCGCACTTAAGACGACCTGCTACGCGATCGTTCAGACCCTCACTTATCGCTAGGCGATCGACATCTTCGCAGAGGCAAGCGTGTTTCCATGGATCGCTCGACCGTGGGTGAGCCGCTCATGTTGACCATTGCCATGGAGAAGTACCTGGACACCGAAGGCTACATTTCGACAACGTCACCTAGAGCATTGGCTCTGTTGTTCTGAATTCATTCACAGCGTCAGAATCCGCAATGCCTCAACCTGGCAAGGAAGAACATGGACATCCACATTGCCCAAGGGCATAACCCACCCCACAACATCCATGGCATTACCGTGGTGATCGACGTGATTCGCGCTTTCACCACCAGCCACCATGCCTTTCGCAAAGGCTTGCGTTGCATTTGGCCAGTGGCCAATGCCGAGCAAGCCTTTGCGCTACGCGACGAGCATCTACCTGAAGCCCTGCTGGCCGGCGAGGTGGACGCCTTGCCCATCCCCGGCTTTGATTTCGGCAACTCTCCTTGGGAAGTCGACCAGGCAGAACTGCAAGGCAAAGAGCTGATATTGCGCACCACCAATGGCGTTGCCGCCACTCTGCGCGCCCGGGATAGCCTAGAAGTGTTGGTAGCCGGGCTAGTCAACGCGGAAGCGACAGCCAACTATTTACGTAAACAGAATCCGCCCACCGTAGTGCTGGTCGCTTCGCACCCCACCGGCGACGAAGACGTGGCCTGCGCCGAGTACATCCGCCATCTGCTAGGCGGAGACGGCATTACCTATCAAGCGGCCCGCGAACGGACCCTCAATGCCAAAGCGGCGCAGAAGTTTTATGCCGGCACCCACCCCCGACTACGCCCTCAAGATATTGAAGCCGCCGCCAGCAGCGAGGGGGCGAACGCCCTGACCATGCACGTGCGGTTCGACCCGCAACCCTGCATCACAGCTCAACCAGCCCCCTGACATCCAGCGTCAATCATTCCGTTCTTTTGATCAATGCATCACCGTCATCGGGCTTGTTACAGTTGATTGAATTTCCACTCAACAGGACAGCCCGATGATCCAGTGGTCCGAACAACAGCAAATGATCCAGAAAATGGTGCGCGACTTTGTAGAAAAAGAAATTGTGCCGCAGCTGGACGATATCGAATACAACGGCGTTCCCCCTTACGACATCCTGCGCAAAATGATCAAAACCTTCGGCATGGATGTGATGGCCAAGCAATCGTTCGACAAACAGATTGCCCGCGAGAAAGCCATCGCCGCCGGTAACGCCGGGGAAGAAAAAAAGAAAAAAGAAGGCCCTTCCGCCATGGCCGGCGAAGAAGCCGCCATGCGCATGATCCCCATTATTGAACTGTGCAAGCATGCCCAAGGCTTGGTCACCGCCATGGGGGTTTCCATGGGGTTAGGTGGTGGCGCCATCATGAGCAAGGGCACCACTGAGCAAAAAGAGCGCTGGGCTCTGCCTCTGCTCACATTGGAAAAGGTCGGTGCCTGGGCCATTTCAGAGCCCAATGCCGGCTCCGATGCCTTTGGGCAAATGAAAACCTTGGCTAAACGCGACGGTAACGGCGGCTACATCATTAACGGTAGCAAAACGTGGATTACCAACGGCCCCTATGCGGACACCATCATCCTGATCTGCAAACTGGATGAAGAAGGGGTCCCTGCTGACCAACGTAAGATCGTATCTTTTATTCTCGATAGCGGCATGGAAGGTCTGACCCAATCCAAGCCCTTCAAGAAAATGGGCATCGGCTCCTCCCCCACAGGCGAACTATTCCTTACCGATGTAAAAG
Source organism: Alcanivorax sp. 97CO-5 (assembly GCF_000524665.1). Classification (NCBI taxonomy): domain Bacteria; kingdom Pseudomonadati; phylum Pseudomonadota; class Gammaproteobacteria; order Oceanospirillales; family Alcanivoracaceae; genus Alcanivorax; species Alcanivorax sp. 97CO-5. The sequence goes on along the minus strand of NZ_KI965883.1, from coordinate 71,041 downwards.
CTGGACCGGAACGCCTGCTGGGCGGCAATGAAGACAGTTATGGCCGCAGCGGCGCCAAAGGCACCTTCATGCAAGAGAGGGCTGGCGTCGCGGCCATGGCCTTAGGCATGGTGGAACGTGCCCTTGAGCTAAGCACCCAATATGCCAGCGACCGAGTTCAATTCGGCCGAGCCATCGGGCAGAACCAACTTATTCAGTTGAAATTGGCCAAGATGGAAGTGGCACGCACCAACCTGCAAAACATGATTTTCCGCTATATTGAAATGACCGCCGAAGGTGCGCAGATGACATTGGCCGAAGCCTCTGCCATGAAACTCTACGCTGCCCAGGCCGCCATGGAAGTGGCCACCGAAGCGGTACAGATCCATGGCGGCTACGGCTACATGCGCGAATCTCGAGTAGAACAATTAATGCGTGATGCCAAAATTCTACAGATCTATGCCGGCACCGATGAGATGCAAATTATCGCCATCGCTCGGGACTTGCTCGGCCGCGTATAAACCGCGCTCGCTCCATCCATGTGAACGATTCCCCATCGCGCTAGGTGCGAGGGGGAATCGCCCACATCCCATACCTCCGCCCCGAACCACACGCCTCCCTCCTTCGTCACAACCTGCGCCACAACATCAGCCTCTATGCAGAAACCCGCGTGCACTTAAATCAGCCGCCAACAGCGCAAAAATGAACGTCTGCTGTGATGATGATTGGTGCCCAGATTCTTTGCTGATCCTGTTTTCAACCGCCGCAACATGGGCTGAGGAATACAGTAATAACCATGAAACAACCTCTTCCTTTGGCAAGAAGCTAATCGCCGCACTATGCAGCCGGTGTGCTATGATCCATATGTTTTTTATGCTCGGGAGTAGACAATGAAAATAATTAAAACTGCCGCGCTAGCCTTGTTGCTTGTTGCCTGCCAGAGCCAACATGATGAACGCCAAGGTGATTACTACTTTTCACCGGCCGGCGCTTATATTCTTGACCTTGGCGTCAGCACGTTCCGTGGCGAAGTAGTGCTAGATGAACGCTGTGATCGTAACGGCGGCGCCACCACCTTCTGGGACGGCAGCGGCCGTCTGTTCCGCGTGGATTACCTGAAAGTAAACAATCACCCTTCACGCGTGGACTCGGACCTGGCGCTGCTCAATTTGAGTCTCAACCGTTACCTGAGTGATGCTATCGCCAAAGCACCGATGATTTCCGGCGCAGAAGCCTCCTACCAGGAATTTCTCGACGATGCGGATCGCAAAACACTGTTTGCCATCATCGACATCAATGCGGATGCCGCTAAAGTAAAAGATGACGAGGAAGAAAGTGGTGCCTACTACAACGGTTTCCTGCTATTCAAGCAGGGCGAGTTAATCTATGTACTGCAGCATCGTCAACCCGTGCTGATGCCCGAAAAGATGAAAGCGATACTACTGAACCTTGCTGCCGGGATGGAAATTCCCGGTGAAGTGCGTGATGACACAGACATGGAAAAGCTTCATCGCTCGCTGAGAAAAATGAGTCCCAATGGCACTAATGGTAACCCGGTGCGTTTGTGCGAACCTGCGCAGAGCTAAATTGATAATAACGAATGGATCACTGACAATTCTGATGACGGAGTCTGTCATCCATTAGCCAAATTGGATTGATCGCCATGACCACCTTAAAAACACAACAATGCGAAGCCTGCAACGCCGATTCCCCTTTGATCAGCGACCAAGACCGTCAAGAACTACACCGGCAAGTTCCAGGCTGGATGCTCGTGGAAGAAGACGGCATCGAGAAACTGCAGCGGCACTTTACCTTCAAGAACTTTGTTCAGGCCCTGGATTTCACCCACCGGGTCGGCGATCTGGCGGAGCAGGAAGGCCACCACCCCGCCATTCTCACCGAATATGGCAAGGTCACGGTCACTTGGTGGACCCATAAAATCCAAGGACTGCACCGCAACGATTTTATCTGCGCCGCCAAAACCGACGCTCTCGTGTAAAACCAGGCTCCGCCTGACCGTTTACCCTAACCGTTTGCATCAACCTTGTGAGCAAACGCGTTGGGGGTGCCCCTAAGCCTTCGCTAGCATCACCTGTAACGGAGGAGGTAGCAGCATGGCCCTGAGCGAAAAACAACAAAACGCCATCAAGCTCGCCAGCGACAAAAGCTTTCCGTTCGTTGAGCGCTGTGGAGTACAAACGCTAGAAGTGGAGCGCGGCTACTGCAGGATGCTGATGCCTCTCAAACCCAACCTTAATCACGTTGGCATCATGTACGCTGGGGCACTGTACACCATTGCCGAATTGCCCGCCGGCACCCTGTATCTGTCTTCATTCGACACCAAGCGCTTTTATCCCATTGTCAAAGACGTGTGGATTCGCTTCCGGCGCCCGGCCACCACTGATGTCACCGTGGAAGTAACCCTCAGCGAAGAGGAAATCAGCCGCATCGAAAGCACCACCGAAGAAATGGGCCAATGCGACTTTGAATGGGATGTGGAAATGAAGGATGCCAATGGCGAAGTGGTTGCTATCAGCCACAACGTCTATCAGCTAAGAAAGATCCGCCGCTAAAAGCGGCACGCAACAATGAGGGAAAGAGTGGGCGACCACATGGTGCCCACCCAGCACAAGGCATACCGTTACAGGTTCACAATGAAAAAGAAAAATCGGAGGGAGCGTCCCTGCTTTCCCTATCCAATGTTGTAGCTTGCAGCTCGGTTATTTCTGACTCAATTCCACTACAGCTTCAATAAAGACCTTAGCGTGCTCCGGATCCACTTGCGGGGTGATGCCGTGCCCTAGATTAAAAATATGCCCAGGATGATCACCAAAATCATCGAGGATACGTTTCACTTCAGCCCGAATCGCCTGCGGCGAGGCATACAGCACTGCCGGATCCATATTTCCCTGTAGGGCGACCTTGTCACCCACACGACGGCGCGCGTCACCGATATTAATCGTCCAGTCCAGCCCTAAAGCATCACAGCCCGTGGCAGCCATGGATTCCAGCCACAGGCCACCGTTTTTAGTGAACAGGATCACCGGTACCTTGCGACCCTCATTATCACGAATCAGGCCATCCACGATTTGCTGCATATAACGCAGGGAAAATTCTTTATAGGCTTCCGCCGACAGCGCCCCGCCCCAAGTATCAAAAATTTGCACAGCCTGGGCTCCATGACGGATCTGTGCATTCAGGTAACCTGTCACGGACTGAGCCAGTTTGTCGAGCATGGCATGAGCCAGCTCGGGCTGGCTGTACACCATCGCTTTAAGGTGACGGAAATCTTTGCTGGAGCCGCCCTCTACCATGTAGGTCGCCAGCGTCCAGGGGCTCCCGGAAAAACCGATCAGCGGCACACGTCCATTAAGAGCACCACGAATAGTACTCACCGCATTCATCACGTAGCCCAGATCGGATTCTGCATCCGGTATCGGCAGTGCGGCCACATCCGCTTCGGTTCGCACCACTTTTCTGAATTTGGGCCCCTCTCCCGTCTCAAAATACAGCCCCAGCCCCATAGCATCAGGAATAGTCAGGATGTCGGAGAACAGAATAGCCGCGTCCAACGGGTAACGCTCCAATGGCTGTAACGTCACCTCACAGGCCAGATCAGCATTCTTGCACAGATCCATAAATGAACCCGCATGCTCGCGAGCAGCCCGGTATTCCGGTAGGTAACGCCCCGCTTGGCGCATCATCCAGATAGGCGTGCGATCCACCGTCTCGCGGTTGAGTGCACGAAGAAAGCGATCATTTTGCAGGGGAGCGAAAGTCATGTGGGTTCCTTTGAAAACACTTCACGCACTACGCTGCACGCAACGCGCGAAAATAAAAATCTTCAACATCATATAGAAAAAGGGCCTGCAAAAGCAGGCCCTATGTTGCGTACAGCATGTTGCCTGTTGCGCAACTCACACATCCAAGTAGTCAAGAATCCCTTTGGCAGCTTCACGGCCTTCCCAAATGGCAGTCACCACCAAGTCCGAGCCACGCACCATGTCACCACCTGCAAAGATCTTCTCATTGCTCGTCTGGAACGGGAATGCCTGTTCTTCCACGGCGACCACGCGGCCGGAATCGTCGGTATTGATGCTTTTCTCACCAAACCAATCCGCTGGGCTCGGGCGGAAACCGAACGCCACAATCACCGCATCCGCCGGCAGAATTTCTTCACTGCCCGGAATCGGCTCAGGGCGGCGGCGGCCATTGTTGTCTGGCTCGCCAAGCTTGGTTTCCACTACCTTAACGCCGACCACCTTGCCGTCTTCACCCACCACTTCAATGGGTTGGCGGTTGAACAGGAACTGCACGCCTTCTTCTTTGGCGTTGGTCACTTCCTTGCGTGAACCGGGCATGTTTTCTTCATCTCGACGGTAGGCACAGCTAACGCTTTGCGCCTGCTGACGGATTGAGGTGCGATTACAGTCCATAGCGGTATCACCACCACCCAGCACTACCACACGCTTGCCCTGCATATTGATGAAGTCCGCTTCGTCTTTTTCAAAGCCCAAATTACGGTTAGCGTTAGAGATCAGGAACGGCAGAGCTTCATACACACCGTCCAACTCTTCACCCGGGAAACCACCTTTCATATAGGTGTAAGTGCCCATGCCCATGAAGACGGCATCGTAGTCGGCAAGCAGTTCATCAATGGTGATGTCCTTACCGACCTCTACGCCCAGACGAAATTCCACCCCCATGCCCTCAAAGACTTCACGGCGTTTGGCCATGACCGGCTTTTCTAACTTGAACTCGGGAATACCAAAAGTCAGCAGGCCGCCAATTTCCTCATAGCGATCGAATACCACCGGCTTCACGCCACTGCGCACCAACACATCGGCACAGCCGATACCGGCAGGGCCAGCACCAATCACTGCGACCTTCTTGTCGGTCCACACTACCTTGGACATATCCGGGCGCCAGCCCATAGCCAGCGCAGTATCGGTAATGTACTTCTCAGTGGCACCAATCGTTACCGCGCCAAAGCCATCATTTAGAGTACAGGCCCCTTCACACAGACGGTCCTGCGGACACACCCGGCCACACACTTCTGGCAGGGAGTTGGTCTGGTGACTCAACTCCACCGCTTCCAGCAGGTTGCCTTCACTGATCAGCTTCAACCAGTTAGGAATGTAGTTATGGACCGGGCACTTCCATTCACAGTACGGGTTACCGCAATGCAGGCAGCGATGCGCCTGATTTTCTACTTCCCGGGTTTCAAATGGGTAGTAGATTTCCTCGTACTTGTGCTTACGGTCGTCAATATCCTTTTTCTTCGGATCGTGCCGGGGCACGTCAAGAAACTGGAAATTATTGCTTAAACGTTCAGCCATGGTATCCCCCGTTATGCCGGATTGGCGCGCGTGCTCTGCAGCAGGTTTTCCAGGCTTGCGGCCTTGGGCTTAACCAACCAGAACTTGCGGCTCATGGCATCAAAGTTGTCCAGAATGTACTGGCCCCATTCACTGCCGGTCTCGTCCACGTAATCTGCGATTACGCCACGCAGGTGACTGCGATGGGACTCGGTGGCTTCGGAACTGATGCGATGCAATTCGATCAGCTCCGGGTTGATGCGGTCGAAGAAATCATTGTCTTCGTCCAGGACGAACGCAAAACCGCCGGTCATGCCCGCGCCAAAGTTGTGGCCAGTGCGGCCCAACACGGTGATGGAACCACCGGTCATGTATTCACAGCAGTGGTCGCCAGCACCTTCCACAACGGCATGGGCTCCGGAGTTACGCACCCCGAAACGCTCGCCTGCGGTGCCTGCGGCGTAAAGCTTACCGCCGGTAGCACCATAGAGACAGGTATTACCAATGATGGCGGTTTCCTGACTTTTGAACGGGCTGCCATTGGGCGGGCGAATCACCAACTTACCACCGGCCATGCCTTTGCCCACATAGTCATTGGCATCACCTTCAATGTACATGTGCAGGCCACCGGCATTAAACACACCAAAGCTCTGCCCGGCAGTACCGCTAAAGCGCACCTTGATCGGCGCATCTTCCATGCCCAGGTTGCCATGTTTTTTGGCAATCTCACCGGACACCCGAGCCCCTACGGAGCGATCACAGTTGGTGATGTCGTAATGGAACGAGCCGCCGGATTTACTTTCGATGGCGGAGCCCATGTCATCCACCATCTTCTGGCTCAGCACGGCCTTGTCAAACGGCTCGTTTCGGCTCACCTGGCAATGGGTCGGCTTGTCCGCCGGCACCAAGTCGTTGCGCAGAATCGGGGTTAAGTCCAGCTTGCCCTGACGCGCGGTTTCACCTTCCAGAACTTTCAACAGGTCGGTGCGGCCGATCAGCTCAGGAATGCTCTTCACTCCCAGCAGGGCCAGCAGCTCACGCACTTCCTGGGCCACAAAGTTGAAGTAGTTGATCAGCAGTTCTGGAGCACCAATGAAATGCTCCTTACGCAGATCTTCACGCTGGGTAGCAACACCGGTAGCGCAGTTGTTCAGGTGACAAATACGCAGGTACTTACAACCCAGCACGATCATCGGCACGGTACCAAAACCGAACGACTCAGCACCCAAAATGGCGGCTTTAATCACGTCCAAACCCGTCTTCAGGCCACCATCTGTTTGCAGGCGAATCTTGTCACGCAAATCGTTACCACGCAGCGCCTGGTGCGCTTCCGCCAAGCCCAGCTCCCAAGGAGAGCCCGCGTAACGGATGGAGGTCAACGGGCTAGCCGCCGTACCGCCGTCGTAACCAGAGATGGTGATCAGGTCCGCGTAGGCTTTCGCCACCCCGGACGCCACGGTACCTACACCGGGCTCAGATACCAGCTTCACAGATACCTGAGCATCCGGGTTGACCTGCTTGAGATCGAAAATCAGCTGGGACAGATCCTCAATGGAGTAGATGTCATGGTGCGGCGGCGGTGAAATCAGGGTCACACCGGGCACAGAGTGACGCAGACGCGCGATCAGGGCATTCACCTTACCGCCAGGCAGCTGGCCGCCTTCACCGGGCTTGGCTCCCTGAGCCACCTTGATCTGCAACACTTCAGCGTTAACCAAGTAATGTGGGGTCACACCAAAGCGACCGGAAGCAATTTGCTTGATCTTGGACACACGCTCAGTGCCAAAGCGAGCAGGATCTTCCCCACCTTCACCGGAGTTAGAACGGCCTCCCAGACGGTTCATTGCCGTAGCAATGGCTTCGTGGGCTTCTGGGCTCAACGCGCCCAAAGACATGCCCGCAGAATCAAAGCGCAGCAAGATATTTTCCAGCGGCTCCACCTGATCCACATCGATGGCCTCAACATCATCACGCAACGCAAACAAATCACGCAGCGTCGCCACCGGGCGCTTATTGACCAGCTCGGCATACTCTTTGTAGGCGTTGTAGTCACTATCTTGGGTGGCACGGTGCAGAGCGTAAATCACGTCCGGGTTAAAGGCGTGATATTCCTTACCGTGGATATACTTGAGGATACCACCTGCATCAATGGGCTTACGCTGCTTCCAGGCATCTTTGGCCAAGCTCTGTTGATCGGCTTGGAAATCTTCGAAGCCCGCGCCTTGAATTCGGCTGGGGACACCACGGAAACACAGCTCAACCACTTCACTGTCGATACCGATGGCTTCGAACAGCTGGGCGCCCCGGTAAGAGGTAATGGTGGAAATCCCCATTTTGGAGAGGATCTTCATCAGGCCCTTGTTGATGCCTTTGCGGAAATTCTTCTGCAGCTCTACCGCGTCGCCCAACAGTTCGCCGGAACGCACCATGTCGGCGATCACATCATAGGCCAAATACGGATACACCGCGGTGGCGCCGAAACCAAACAGCACGGCAAAGTGATGGGAATCACGAACTGTCGCTGTTTCAACGATGATGTTGGCGTCGGAACGCAGCCCTTTTTCGGTCAGGGAGTGGTGTACCGCACCAGTGGCCATAGAGGCATGGATGGTGAGCTTGTCCTGGGAAATACCATGGTCAGTCAGCACCAAAATCGCGTTGCCATCACGGACCGCGTTTGCCGCCTGCTCACACAGATTCAGCACCGCCTGCTTGAGGCCAATTTCGGCATCATAATGCAGGCTCAACTTGGCCGTCTGGTAACCCGGACGCTCAATGTTAATCAGATTGGTAAACTTGGAATGCGACAGCACCGGGGTAGACAGAATCGCCCGGTCGGCATGGTCTGCGGTTTCTTCGAACACATTGCGCTCGGCACCGACACAGGTTTCCAAACTCATCACAATCGCTTCACGCAGCGGATCGATGGGCGGGTTAGTTACCTGGGCAAATTGCTGGCGAAAGTAGTCGAACAGAGAACGCTCGCGGCGGGACAACACCGCCATGGGCGTATCGTCACCCATGGAACCGGTGGCTTCTTGGCCAGACTCGGCCAGCGGACGCAGCACCTGATCACGCTCTTCAAAGCTGATCTGGAAAAACTTTTGGTAGCTCAGCAGGTCCTGCGGGTCTACCTCATCGGTACGACCCACTTCGTGGTCGTAATCCGCTTCAATGCGCAGAGCATTACTTTTCAGCCAGTCACGGTAGGGGTGGCGGACTTTCAAGCGATTATCGATGTCCTTAGTGTGCAGAACTTCACCGGTTTCGGTATCGATAGCGAGAATCTGACCAGGCCCAACACGGCCCTTGGCCACCACGTCTTCCGGCTTATAACTGTACACGCCGATTTCCGAAGCCAAGGTGATAAAGCCGTTTTTGGTCACTACCCAGCGAGCCGGGCGCAAACCGTTACGGTCAAGCATACAAACGGCATAGCGGCCATCTGTCATAACCAAACCTGCCGGGCCATCCCACGGCTCCATGTGCATGGAGTTATATTCGTAGAAAGCGCGCAGATCCGCATCCATGGTGTCCACGTTCTGCCAGGCAGGCGGGATCATCATGCGTACGGCGCGGAACAAGTCCATGCCGCCGGCCAGCAAAATCTCCAGCATATTATCCATGCTGGAGGAATCCGAACCCGTACGGTTGACCAGCGGGCTTAGCTCTTCCAGGCCCGGCAGCAGTTCATTTTGAAACTTGCTTTCCCGTGCCAGTGCCCAGTTACGGTTACCCTGTACGGTGTTGATTTCACCGTTATGGGCCAAATAACGAAATGGCTGGGCCAGGGGCCACTGGGGTAGCGTATTGGTAGAAAAACGCTGATGGAAAACGACAATGGCCGTTTCCATAGCACTGTCACCTAGGTCCGGAAAGAACACCGGCAGGTCCACCGGCATCATCAGACCTTTGTAAGACATCACCGATGCGGACAGCGAGCAGATATAGAAATAACCGTCACTTTCGATGGCTTTTTCTGCATGCCGACGGGCAAAGAACAGCCGACGATTCAACTCTTGTTCAGAGTTACCCTCCGCAGCCACCATGACCTGCCAGAATCCGGGCAGTGACGCCCGCGCAAGGTCACCCAGACAGCTCGGATCGGTAGGCACTTCACGCCAGCCGAGTACGGCAACACCCTGAGCTTCAAGCGCCGAATTAATAGCGCTCTTCTGCTGCTCAGACTTATCCGCTTGCGGGTGGGTGAAAACCATCCCCACGCCGTAGTTGTCTGGCAACGTAATGGATTGCTCTTCCGCGACCTTGCGGAAGAAAGAATCGGGTTTCTTAAGCAACAGACCGCAGCCATCACCGGTTTTTCCGTCGGCATTGATGCCGCCCCGGTGTGTCATGCACGTAAGTGCTTCAATAGCAGTTTGCAGAAGCTCGTGGCTAGGCTGACCTTCCATATGGGAAATCAGACCAAAACCACAGTTGTCCCGGAATTCTCCGGGCTCAGTGAGCCCCCGCACCAGCGTTGAGTTCTGCTGCATGAAAACCTATCCTCTTGAAATTCAGAGACTTACAGAAGGAAAATGGCGTCAAGAAAATGGTGACGGCAAAAAAGGGATACACATTCTACACATTGCGCGCTTGGGCGACAAACTGAACCGCCACCCAAGGCGCTTTTTCTGCTCAAAGCTCTCCGCGAATATCGGCCATCTTGCGAGGAAAGGGACCCGCTGCGCGTAACTTTGCCGGTAACGTCGACTTTGCATCCACAGCGGCCTGACGACTGGAATAGTCGCCAGCGAGCACCACAAACACGGTTTTATCATTCCGCTTGGCCGGATAATAGGCCCCCTTACGGCCCAATTGGTCCAACACCCCACGAGCATTGGCCTCCTGGCTGGTGGCTGTAATCTGCAGGAACCAGCTGTCGTCATCCACCGCAGCCAACCAAGACGCCTGGTTATAACCTGAGGCTTGTTCCCTCTGCGCTGATGAAACCGTTTCCACCTCCGTTTTTTCAGACCTTGCTGGCGTAGGCGCCACTTCAACCTGCCGTTGAGCTTGGGCCGGCGAAGATTGCATCACCGGATCGGTCACTGGAGCCAACTGCACATTGTCGGTTTGTGCCTCTTTGGTCCCATCCGCACCCTCTTCCTTCTTGGCCCCTAGATCCTCAAGACGAGCCACCGGCTCCATGGTCGGCTTCAGCGGTGTCACCTTCCGCTCCTGTGATTCAGCCACCTGCTCAGCGGGCACGGATTGCGGTACAGGCAAAGCTAATTTCCGAGAATCAGGTGCTACAACCTCATCCTCACCACCGGCAAATACTGACCACAGAATGATAACCACCAGCAACAGACCGACCACTGCCGCCCCATGGCGCCAAGGCGCCGTGGTATGCGAAACGACGGCCGCATGAGTCGGCACCGCCGACAGCCGCTCTTCATCATCTTCATCGTCGCTGGAGCGCGCGGAGAAACCCGACATATCACTCATGTCGCCTTCCGCCTCATCGGTTTCATCTACGTTATTGCGCCCTGCCGTCATCGCCCCCACCGGCACTGCTGCTACACTCCCTCTGGTACCCTGCAGCAATCCCAGCAAAGCCCCCGGCAACCCTTCACTACGGTGCGCTAACTGCTCAGACTCCTCGTCATCCAGTTCAACACCGGCTACAAGCCAAGCAAAATCCTGCACATCATCGGCATTCAGCTTAGGCAGATCCAACATATCATCCACGGTAAAACCCACGGATTTGAGAGCCTCAACCGTACCCGGCAGACCGCCAAACAAATAGCACAATCGTGCCCCCAGCTTTTGCTTTAGGGCCTCCATGGTCGTCAGCGCATCAGCTCTCAGGTCCTCACTATTATCTACCACCACAACCAAACGGCCAGTCGCCAGCGTTTCGCGCAACACTTGGGGCAAGTCAGCACGGTCAATATCGAAATGTCGCAGCAAAGCCTCAACCACCACAGAGGCATCATGGGGCTTACTGCCATCAATGCGAACCACTTCCATGTCAGTAATTAAGGCCATCACTGCCTGCCCGAGCAGTATAGAAACACCACTGCCGGTGTCGCCCTCTATAGCGACCACCGAGCCCTGCTCGGCGTGGGCCGTCATGGCATCCAGAAAGTCCCCACGCGAGGCACCGCTATAGAAACGCTCGTCATCATGCTCCACAAAAAGCCTCCAATGTTTTTTGCAATGCCGCGCCGTCATAATCCGCCGTTACCACAGCCTTACCCAGCTCACGCAGCAACACAAGGCGCAACTGGCCATTATGAACCTTCTTATCCAAGGCCATTAGGTCCATAAATTGTTCCGGCGTCATCCCTTCGGGAACCGCCACCGGCAAGCCCCAGGCAGACAACAAAGTGGCCACTTTTGACTCCAGCTCTGCCGGCACCCAGCCCAACTCAGCGGACATGCGAATGGCCATCAACATGCCCACCGCTACCGCCTCACCGTGCAACCACTGGCTATAACCGGTGGCGGTCTCAATGGCATGACCAAAAGTATGCCCCAGGTTCAGCAACGCACGGTTACCCTGTTCGGTTTCATCATCCGCAACGACCTGAGCCTTGTTCTCGCAGCTACGGAAGATCGCCTCAGAAATGATCGCCTCATCTCTGGACAACAGCTTGTCGTTATTGGTTTCCAGCCACTGATAGAAACTAGGGTCACGAATCAGACCATACTTAACCACTTCCGCATAACCTGCAGCCAATTCCCGCTCTGGCAGCGAGTTCAACACGTCGGTATCAATCAGAACCAAGCGCGGCTGATGAAAGGCACCAATCATGTTCTTGCCACGGGAATGGTTGACCGCAGTCTTACCGCCAACGGACGAATCCACCTGGGCCAGCAGAGTCGTTGGCACCTGGATGAAATCCACCCCCCGCTGATAGCAGGCCGCCGCAAAACCCACCATATCGCCAACAACGCCGCCGCCCAACGCCACCAGTGTTGTGGTGCGCGAATGGCGCTTGGCCATCAAAGCATCAAAAAGGGTTTCAAGAGTTTCAAGGGTTTTGAATTTTTCGCCATCGGGGAGAATGAGCGTATCGCACTGAATAGCAGAAAAGTGCGCCTCCAGTGAGGCTAGATACAGCGGCGCAATAGTTTCGTTGGTGATGATCATCACCTGGTTGCCACGAACCTGCTCAGCTAAGGGAAAAGACGACAGCAAGCCGGCCCCAATATGGATAGGGTAACTCCGCTCGGCCAAGGCCACCTGAAGTGTGCGCATTACAGCTCCCAATGATAATTCAGCAAAATAGGCCAAGCACCAGCCCGACAGTTGCCTGCATTATCCTTGTGGCTGAGAGTCCAAACAAGCGAGCACGTCATCCGCGACTTTTTTCAGGTTTCCTGATGCCGTCGAGACCACATGATGAGCCACCTGCCGATAGAGCGGATCACGCTCGGCGAACAAGGCATCCAGCCGCGCCTTGGGATCTGCCGTTTGCAGCAGTGGGCGCCCTTTGTCATTGCGAGTCCGGGCCAGCTGAACCTCTACCGGTGTCCACAGGTAGACGACACAGCCGCGCTCATGAAGAAAGGCTCGATTCTCCGGGGTAACCACCACCCCGCCGCCGGTAGCCAGCACGATGCCAGGCTCCCGGGTTAGCTCGTCAATCACATCTTGTTCCCGCCGCCGAAACCCCTCCTCACCTTCCATATCGAAGATCCAGGGAATATCCGCGCCAGTTTTCTCCTCGATTACACGATCAGAGTCGAAAAACGGGCGGTCCAACACCTGAGCAAGATGCCTGCCCAAGGTGCTTTTCCCCGCACCCATAGGCCCGACAAGAATTAAAGGAACAATAGAATTAGTTTTGATCACCGATTAGCCAAAGCATCCTTCATCAACCGTGGCGTAATAAAGATCAGCAATTCTTGCTTGTTATCACGATTGACAGTCTTCCTAAACAGGGCACCAATCCATGGCAAGTCACCCAGAAATGGTGTCTTAGTCACAGAATTGATCTTCTCTTGCTGGAAGATACCACCAAGCACCACTGTCTCGCCATCGTTAACCAGCACAGACGTTTCCACCCGATTGGTATTAATCGCTGCAGAACCGTCTGAACTAAAGGAGTCATTGTTCACTTTCAGCATCATGATGATATTGCCATCTGGGGTGATATGCGGAGTCACTTCCAGTCGCAGCTCTGCTTCCACAAAATCGATGGAGGTCGCACCAGAGGAGGTCGCTATTTCGAAAGGCACTTGCTGACCGGAAGCGATCACTGCGGGCTGCTGATCCGCGGTCAAAACCTTCGGTGTTGCCACCAATTCACCGTGCCCTTCCGCTTCCAATGCGGACAACTCGAGCTCAATCAAACCAGAGGCAAGAGAGGTAAAGCCTACTGCAAACCGGGATGCACTGGCAGAATCCACTCCTAGATCAACAATGAGATCATCATCGTTTTCAGCCTCTTGAAACTGAAAATCATCCGGCCCAAATTCCACATCGCCAGGGTGCCCGCCAACAGTGTCGGGATAAGCGATAGTTGCATCAATATTAGTCTGATGGAGGTTCCTTAGAGATTGCAAACGACCCGAAACACCGAAGGTACGACCATCCTCAAGCATACTCTCCGTATCAAAACCCAGCCCCCCCCAACGCACACCAAACTCGTCGGTCACATCATTGGTCGCCACCACGACCCGAGCCTCGATGAGCACTTGCTGAACAGGAATATCAAGCTGATCGATTAGCTCACGTATTTCCTGCAATTTGGCCTGGGTATCCTGAACAATGAGTGTATTCGTACGCTGATCTACAACCACAGAGCCACGCCCGGAGACTAGCGCTTCGCCCTTACCGCCAGCGTTGGAGATCAGCTCTTTCAACTCCGACGCATTAGCATAATTGATATTGATATATTCGGTTCGCAGAGGAGCCAGTGCCTCAATTTTTTTCTGGCTTTCCAGCTCTAACTGCTCACGGGCTGCAATTTCATCCGCTGGCGCAACCAGCAGAACATTGCCCACCTGACGTTTATCCAACCCCTTGGTTTTCAGAATCAATTCCAGCGCCTGATCCCATGGCACATTCTGCAAACGCAGCGTAATTCGACCGTCTACTGTGTCAGAGGCAACCAGGTTAAGCCCCGTGAAATCCGCAATTAATTGAAGAACGGAGCGCACCTCAATATCCTGGAAATTCAAGGAAAGTTTTTCCCCCGTATACTGGAACGCATTTTTCTTCTTTCTTGCCACTTCTGCTTTACTAACCGGCTTAATGTTAATACTGAACTCGGTATCCGCCTGGTATGCCATATATTCCCATACCCCGGTCGGCTCAATAACAACCATGGTGCTGCCATCTGCAGACTGCGTTTCCACCATTTTGACTGGCGTTGCAAAATCGGTCACATCCAGTTTACGCACCAGCTCGTTAGGCACTCCTGCACCCACAAATCGAGCCACGATTTTGCCGCTCTCTTCTTTCACATCTACAGGAATGGATGGTTCAGACAATTTGATAATGACGCGTCCTTCGCCACTTTCTCCACGCCGAAAATCGACCCCCGTTACAGCGGCCTCGCCATTGTAATCATTTCCCTGTGAAGCCTGTTTCTGCTTATCAACTTGATCATTACCCAACAGAACAATCAGATCATCACCCTCGGTACGGGTTGAATAGCCAGTCAGCGATTCCAAATTAAAAATCAGCCGCGTCCTGTCTTTTGCTTCAACAATGGTGACACTACGAGCGTTACCAGAACCAAGGTTTTGCCGCTTTCCCGCAATATCCGAATCCGCACCGACAAGGTCCAATGCAATACGAGCAGGCTGTTCGATACTGTATCCCTTCACTTCCGGCACACCACCTTCAAACTTCAGGCGAACTTCCATGCCATCACCGGATAAAGCATTAGCTTCGATGTATTTCAGTGTATCTGCGCCCGCAACCATAGAGAGGGCAGACAACACTCCTACAGAAACCAGCCCCGCCAGACGCCGGGAAGCGCTATTTTTTATTGTCGATCTTGCACATTTCATAACTGGATCCCCAGCGGCTGTTATTCGGAAATCGAGACGTTACTGGCGCGTTCCACCCAGCCATCCCGACCATCCGGTACGATTTCAATCAGACTCACTTTGGTTTCGTTAACCTGCTTGACCAAACCAAAGTTTTTCCCCATATAACTGCCTGGTTTAACACGTGTCACCGCCCCTGAAGGATCGGCAACCAAAGCCTGAAGCGGCTGACCTGGCTTGGTAATGGTGCCCACCATTTTCAGCGCATCCAGCGAGAAACGCTCCAGATATTCTTTCGGGCGGCCCATATCCGGCTCCACCTTGCGGCCATCAGGCACCACCAGCAATTCCTGGTCCTGTGGCGGACTGAATGGAGATCGCAGTTTGTGAGCAGCATAAGCATAGGAAGCAATAGGCTTGAACTCAGGCGGAGGCTCAACCCGCCCTCGCGGCCTTGCCTTTATTTCCTGAAGACGAGCATCTAGCTCTGAAAGATTAGCGCTGGAACCACAACCGGCAAGCCCGAACAAGGCAACGCAAGCAACAGAAAGAAAGATTATTTTTTTCATTATCTCACGCCCCCTTATTTCTTCTTGCTAGAAGAATTAGCGTTGCCCGTCGCATCATCCTTACTAGAGTAACGATAGGTCTTCGCCGTAATGTCCATTCTCAACAGCCCCAGGGGAGCCTGTTTTTGATTACCTTTCGCAGGCCGCGCAACCGTAAACTCATGCAACGTCACAATACGTGGTAATGACGCCACCCCGGAAACAAAAGAACCAAAACCATGGTAATCACCAATGACTTGAATATTGATAGGGAGCTCAGCATAAAACTCCTTCTCCATTTCATCTCTCAGTTCGATATTTTCGAACTCCAAGCCACTGCCCAGCCCAGTATGCGTAATATCCTCAAGCAGACCAGGAACCTCCGTATCTTTGGGCAATTGTTTAAGGAGGGCACCAAAAGTTTGCTCCATTTCTACCAGCTGCTTACGAAACTGATCGAGATTGTGGGCTTGAAACGCTTTCTTCTCATATGCCTGTAAAAGCGTAGCCTCTTCTTTTTTCTGCTGATCAAGCACCTGATTGGCCTCACTAATCGACAGGAAATAGCCTAGGGCCACAACAAGAATCAGCACCAGAACCGCAGCGCCAACCTTAATTGGCGTGGGCCACCCCCCCACATTCTCGAAATCCAGACTATTGAGCTCATCCATCAGCTCACGCAAGTCCATATTCTTCAGCTCAGAGGCTTTCATTATTTTTCTCCCTCTTTATCGCTGTTCAGAGATGCCTGCTTGACTGTCAACAAGAAACTGTTGGCCTGTGAGCCATCTTCAAGCGCCGTCACATTTTGTAAATTGGCACTCTGGAACCAGGATGACTCATCAAGATTACGCATCAGGCGAGAAATTCGATTATTACTTTCAGCCACCCCATTAATGGTGTACAAGTCGCCCACCCGTTTAATTTCGTTATAGAAAACACCATCGGGGAGGGTCTTCACCAACTCATCAAACACATACACGATAGTTGGACGATTACCCTGCAGGCTCTGAATAACCTCCATCCTCGCCACCAGCTCATCGCGACGAGACTTTAGCTCCTTAATCTCTATGATTTTTTCATCTAGCTCTGCTGAACGCGTCTGGATATGACTATTGCGGGCCCGCTGATCAGCAATCTGCTGATCCACATACCCCCGCCAAACCCAAAAAATAGCCCCTCCCACAATCGCCGCGAGCACCAACATCATGACGAATTCCTGCTGGCGCTGTTTGCGGCGCTCTTCGCGCCATGGCAACAGGTTAATTGTTGTTGTCATTAGTCAAAGCTCCTCAATGCCAGGCCACAGGCAATCATCAATGCCGGGGCATCATTGGCAATGGCAGAGGCATTCACCTTGTTCGCCAGCGCCATGTCACTGAAAGGGTTAGCCACTGAACAACCCGCGCCCACCTTTTCCTGAATCAGATCGCCCAAGTCTGCGATAGAGGAAGAGCCCCCTGCCAGCAAGATGTAATCCACTTCATTGAATTGCGTGGAGCCATAGAAAAACTGCAATGAACGATTCACCTGCTGGACAATGGCATCTTTGAACGGCTGCAGCACTTCGCCTTCGTAATCATCGGGCAGCTCGCCGGTTTTCTTGGCCAACCCCGCCTCTTCCATAGAAATACCGTAACGACGCTGAATTTCTTCAGTGAGCTGCTTGCCCCCGAAAAGCTGCTCGCGGGTATAAACGCTACGCCCTTGATGAAATACGTTTAGCGTGGTCATGGTGGCGCCGATATCGAATACCGCCACGGTTTCTAGCTCCTCCGCATTCGGCAAACCGGGCAGAAGCAACTGAAAAGCCCGCTCAATAGCGTACGCTTCCACATCCACCGCTCGCGGTTGTAGGCCACCGATTTCCAACGCATCGGTGCGCATCTCCACGTTCTCTGTGCGTGAGGCGGCAACCAACACCTCCACGCGCTCATCGTTATTCTCAACCGGCCCCACAACCTGAAAGTCCATACGGACCTCATCCATGGGATACGGGATGTACTGATCTGCCTCAGACTTGAGCTGCATTTCCAATGCATCCTCGTCCAGCTCGGCATCCATTTCGATGAGCTTAGTAATCACAGCGGAACCGGACACTGCCACCGCCGCCGCTTTTACCCCGGGACGCGTACGGCTTACCAAGCGGGCAATAGCATCACCCACTCCTTCCACGTCGCTGATATTTTTCTCGACAACCGCATTGGCCGGCAGGGGCTCAACCCCATAGCTCTCGACCTTGTAGCGACTCCCTGATTTGGACAGTTCCAACAGCTTGACCGCCGTGGAGCTGATGTCGATCCCCAGTAGTGTCTGGGCCTTTTTTCTGAGGAAAGGCAGCACTGTCGTCGTCCCGTCTGGTTATTATTGAAGTATTTTTTCTTGCTAGATATATACTTACACGTTTTTTATGTCGAACTACATTAGGAGTTAGTAATAGCAGAACAGATATTAGATCACAACAAGCATTCCACCATATAATGACCCACTTCACGGGCCGGCTAGGCCTTTCTACCGATCCCAGCCAGTAGTTGCCGAAAACATGCGTTTACCCTCCTGGATCCGATACCTGCTGTTACTCCTTATTGCCGGCGCCGGTGGCGGCCTCGCGGCACTTGCCGCCTGCTACCTTTATTTGGCCCCACAATTGCCCCCGGCAAACCAGATTCGCGAGGTGGAGTACCAGATCCCTCTGCGCATCTACAGCCGCGACATGAAGCTGATTGCAGAATACGGCGAAAAGCGTCGCCAGCCAGTGACTTTCGACGAACTGCCGCAACCACTAATCCAAGCGGTACTCGCTGCGGAAGACGAACGCTTTTTCCAGCACAATGGGGTCGATTTGAAAGGTCTGTTACGGGCCTTCGTTGAGCTTGCTCGTTACCGAGAGATCCGTTCTGGCGGCTCCACCATCACCATGCAGGTCGCCCGGAACTTCTTTCTAGACCGTGAACAGCGTTTTTTGCGCAAGTTCAACGAAATCGTACTGGCCATTCAGATCGAAAGGGTTCTCAGCAAAGAAGAGATTCTTGAGCTTTACCTAAACAAGATCTATCTAGGCCACCGCGCCTATGGTGCCCAAGCGGCCTCACAGGTGTACTACGGCAAGTCCGTGGGCGAACTCAGCCTGCCCCAGTGGGCCATGATTGCCGGCTTGCCGAAAGCACCTTCCGCCTACAACCCCATTACGAACCCTCAGCGCGCCCGGGTCCGACGCAACTGGATTCTTCATCGCATGCAGGAAACCGGCGTCATTACCGCTGAGCAGAAAGAGCAAGCGCAGGCTGCGCCAGTCAGCGCCCGCTTCCACGCAGCGTCACCGGAAGTAGACGCCAGCTACCTAGGGGAAATGGCTCGCTTGCAGGCCATGAAGCTGGTAGATGCCAACATTTACACCGACGGCATTCGCATCATCACCACCGTGGACAGCAAGCGCCAGCAAGCTGCCGTTAACGCCCTGCGCAAAGGTTTACACAGCTATGACGAACGACATGGCTACCGTGGTCCGCTAGCACAACTGGATGTGAGTGACGCACCCACCCTCCCCTCCCCATCCAATGCAGATAACGAAGCCCCTCCGCAGGACAGCACCGACACAACGGAGGTGATCGAGGAAGCTGAACTAGAAAAAACCATCACCGGCCTCAATCCTGATGTGGCCAACTGGGCTGAACGCATCAAGGACCAACGACGCATAGGCCCCCTGCAACCGGCCATCGTTACCGCCGTAGGCAAAAAAGACGCAGAGATTCTGTTCCGTGACGGCAAACGCAGCCCACTTGCCTGGGATGACATCCGTTGGGCTCGCCCACAATTAAACAATAAATATGTAGGCAAGGAGCCAACCCAGGCCAGCGACGTCCTCAGCAAGGGAGACGTCATCTACGTTCGTCCAGCCGGCAATGACGAGGATCGGCATTGGCGGCTCGCGCAGCTACCAAGAGCTCAATCCGCACTGGTCTCCCTTGATCCGACCAGCGGCGCCATTGTTGCTCTGCAAGGTGGCTACAGCTTCTCCACCTCCAATTTCAACCGTGCCGTACAAGGCGAGCGCCAAGCCGGCTCCGTATTTAAGCCCTTCATCTATACCTCAGCCATGGAAAGCGGCTTCACCCCAGCCACCATCATCAACGACGCCCCCGTGGTCTTTGACGACAACAAGCTGGAAACTGCTTGGCGACCCACCGGCGCCAGCGGTAAATTCTTTGGCCCCATCCGCATGCGCGAAGCCCTTTATCGCTCCCTAAACCTAGTTTCTATCCGCATCCTTCGGCAAATCGGGATTAGCCAGGCCATGGGCACACTGAAACGTTTTGGCCTACCGACAGACACCTTCCAGCGAGATCTTTCGCTGGCACTGGGCAGCGCCAGCGTCACCCCCATGGATATTGCCGCTGCCTACAGCATCTTTGCCAATGGCGGCTACCGCGTTACCCCATGGAGCATCCTACAAATAGAAAAGGACAACGGAGAGGTGCTTTGGAAAGCGCCGGAAATCACCTTCTGCGAGCACCACTGTCAGGCACCGACAACCGGCAACCCGCCAGCTGAGAACAACTCAACCCGTCACACCGATGACAGCAACAGCTTTGAAAACGCTCTAGAGCCACTGCAACCCCCCCCGGTCATGGCTCCCCGGGTTGTTGATGCTCGTATTGCCTGGCTGATGAACTCCATACTCCAAGATGTTGTGCGTCGCGGCACTGGTCACCAGGCTAACCGTCTGGGTCGCCGGGATCTGGCAGGCAAAACCGGCACGACCAATGATCAGTTCGACGCCTGGTTTTCCGGCTACTCGCCGGATCTGGTTGCCACCGTCTGGGTTGGGTTTGATAACCCTGCCACCCTAGGCTGGGGCGAATATGGCGGCAAGGCAGCGCTACCCATCTGGATGGACTACATGGGCCCAGCCCTGAAAGGAGTGCCCGAGCACCAACTGAAACAACCCTCCGGCATCGCTACCGTACGCATCGATCCAGATAGTGGCCTGCTAGCTCGGCCGGAGAATCCGGACTCCATTCGCGAGTACTTCATTGACAGTCAGGTTCCCAAACTGGAACCCGCTCGCGGCCCGAATGGACACAGTGCGCCGGAACAGATCTTTTGATGCACGCAGCGCACAACTCTGCTCTGCTGTGCTGAAACAAAAATGAGCAGCCATAAAAAAACCGCCGAAAGGCGGTTTTTTTATGGCTGGCACTGCTCCCTTAAAGTTCTGGGAAAATCTCGTCCAGCGAGTTTAGCGGGTAGTGTGATGGGTATCCCTTACGGGCCACACCACAATCCACCGCTGCCTGGGCCACAGCAGCAGAAACCTTGCCCAACAAACGCGGATCATTCGGCTTGGGAATGATATATTCCGGCCCGAAGGTCAACGGCTCTCCACCATAGGCATCCAGCACTTCCTGCGGGGGCGCCGTTCGCACCAGCCCGGCAATAGCATGCACTGCGGCGATCTTCATTTCTTCAGTGATGGACGTGGAGCGCACATCCAAAGCCCCACGAAACATGTACGGGAAACACAGCACATTGTTCACTTGGTTGGGGAAATCCGAACGACCCGTCGCCACAATCGCATCCGGACGTGCCGCCTTGGCCACTTCCGGACGAATTTCCGGATCCGGGTTAGCCAACGCGAAGATGATCGGCTTGGGAGCCATCTTCTTGACCATTTCTGGGGTCAACATATCCGGCCCGGAAACGCCGATGAACACATCCGCGTCTTCCACAGCATCGTTCAATGTGCGCTTATCCGTATCGTTGGCCAGCGCAGCCTTGTACTGGTTCAGATCATCACGGCGGCTATGAATCACCCCCTTACGATCCAACACCAGAATATTTTCCTTGCGCGCGCCCATCTCGATCAACAACCGCACAGATGCAATACCCGCCGCACCAGCCCCGACACACACCACCTTGATGTCTTCGATACGCTTGTTTTGAATTTCCAGCGCATTAATCAAACCTGCCCCCACCACAATAGCGGTGCCGTGCTGGTCATCATGGAATACGGGAACTTCGCACTGTTCTTTGAGAATACGCTCAATCTCGAAACACTCCGGCGCACGGATATCTTCCAGATTGATGCCACCGAAGGTGCGATGAATACGCATTACCGTGTCAATAAAAGCCTGGGAATCCTCAGAGTCCACTTCGATATCGAACACATCGATACCCGCAAACAACTTGAACAGAATGCCCTTACCTTCCATCACCGGCTTGGAGGCTAGCGCGCCCAGATTGCCAAGACCAAGAATCGCCGTGCCATCACTAATTACGGCTACCAGGTTGCCCTTGGAAGTAAAACGGTAGGCCAGCTCCGGCTCCCGCGCGATTTCTCGCACCGGTTCAGCTACACCTGGGCTATAGGCCAGGCTCAGATCTCGACTGGTCGCCGCCGGCTTGGTTACCTCGACGCTAATTTTCCCCGGCCGCGGTTTGGCGTGGTATTCCAGGGCCGCCGTTTTTAAATCCTCGGACATGCTGGTCTCCGCTTCCCTTTTTTTGGGATATACACTGTGTACGCAAGTACTTAACGTAAAAAGCACCCAGTTGGGTGCTTTTTACAATAGGCGCTGTAACGACGCGCTATTAGTCCTTCTTGCTGCGCATCATGCCAAAACGTTGCTTGAACTTGTCGATCTGGCCACCGCTATCAGCCTGCTTCTGCTTGCCAGTATAGAAAGGATGGCAGGCAGAACAAACGTCCAATGCCATATCACCGCCTTTAGTAGAACGGGTTTCAATGACATTGCCACAGCTACACGTATACGTGGCTGTCTGGTAATCGGGATGAATCTCTGCTTTCATTGCTAAGCTCCATTTTGTGTCGCTACCGGCCTCTGCGACAGGCACCACACGGCTTGCGCCTGGGAAAAAGAAGGCGAATCATAACAGCTTGTCCCCATTGCGCAAGCGCAAAGCCGCCGCGAGCTCCAGGAAATTCCGTGTCATCCAAGAATACCCTGCAAATTGCCCTGCCCGTTCCCCTACCCGGGTGTTTTGACTATGCGCTACACGGCACAGTGATACCGCCCCGAGGGAGCCGAGTCAAAGTTCCCTTTGGGCGCCGCACCCTCATCGGCCTTGTCCACGGCCATGCTCCCAGCGATTATCCAAAGCTGAAAGCTGTAGAGGCGGTGATCGACGAAGAGCCCGTTCTGCCCGATGAGCTTTACCAGCTCTGTGAGCGGGCGGCCCGCTACTACCACCACCCTCTTGGGGAAGTGCTGAATTACGCACTCCCCACCTTGTTACGCCAAGGCGGCGACGCCCAAGCCAGCCTGGAGAAACGCTGGCAGATTAGCGAACGGGGCCAGCATGTTAGCGATGACCAAGTTAGCCGCGCCCCGCGCCAGCGAGACGCTTTGCGCATTTTGCGTGAGCATCCCCAAGGCCTGAGCAGCGCCATGCTAGCGGCACTGGACGTAAGCGCATCCGCCCTGAACAGCCTGCGCGAAAAGAGCTGGGCAAACCAAATTCACGTGGATACCCGCCCTGAGGTCCCACGAGAAACCCTGGCCCAGGCCCCGCTGGCCGCCAACGCCGAGCAGCGTGGGGCAATCCAGGCAATCCAGAAAGCCAAGGGGTTCGCCCCCTTCCTGCTGGACGGCATCACCGGCAGCGGCAAAACCGAAGTCTACCTGCAAGCCATGGCGCCGCTGCTGGCCGCCGGCAAACAGGTAATGGTGCTGGTTCCGGAAATCGGCCTGACCCCACAAACGGTACAGCGCTTCAAGCAGCGCTTTGCCGTGCCTGTTGTCACGCTGCATTCTGGGCTCAGCGACCGAGAACGGCTGGACAACTGGCTCGCCGCCCGTGAGGGCCACGCGCGCATTATCATCGGCACTCGCTCAGCCATCTTCACGCCCATGCTGAACCCCGCTTTAATCATTGTGGACGAAGCCCACGACAGCTCCCTCAAACAGCAAGATGGCTTCCGCTACCACGCGCGGGATCTGGCCACCTGGCGCGCCCAGCAGTTGGAAATCCCGGTCATTCTGGGCAGCGCCACACCGGCACTGGAAACCCTGCATCTAGCTCGGCAAGGCCGTTTCCAGTGGCTGAAACTGTCCCAACGCGCCACCGCCCAGAGCCGCCCCCCCATCGAAATTGTTGATGCCCGCCTAGCCCCCCCCGGCAACCCACTACTGCCCCTCTCTTTGCAAGCGCTTAAACAATGCGTAGAGGCAGGTAATCAGGGGCTGGTGTTTATCAACCGCCGCGGCTATGCCCCCATGATTCTCTGCCACGACTGTGGCTGGCAAGCAGAGTGCAAGCGTTGCGATAGCTTCCTCACCTGGCATCGCAATGACCGGGCCCTGCGCTGCCATCATTGCGGCTATCAACAGCCGGTGCCTAGCCGCTGCCCGGATTGCGGCTCCAGCGCCATTCAGGAAGCCGGTAGTGGCACCGAAAAGCTCACCGAGCTGCTTGAACAGTCCCTACCGGTACCGGTGATTCGCATCGACCGGGATGCCACTCGCCGCAAGGGCGCCTTAGATGCGCATCTGGCACAAATCCAAAAAGGCGAGCCCGCCGTCATGGTCGGCACTCAGATGCTGGCCAAAGGCCACCATTTCCCCAAACTGACCTTGGTGGTGATCCTCGATATGGATTCTGGCTTTCTCAGCGCCGACTTCCGCGGCCCTGAACAGGCCGCACAGTTGCTACTACAGGTGGCCGGCCGCAGCGGCCGCGAAGGCAAAGGCCGGGTGATTCTGCAGAGCCGCCACCCGGATCATCACTTACTGCAACTAGCGGCCAGCGGCGACTACCCACAACTGGCCACCACCCTGCTAGAAGAGCGACAGATGGCCGGACTGCCCCCCCACGGGCACTTGGCTCTGTTCCGCTGCGAAGCCATGACCATGGGCACCGCCATGAACTTTCTGCAACAGCTAAGCACTACTGCGGTTCCGCAGGATGTTCACGTCCTTGGCCCGATTCCCGCCCCCATGGAAAAACGTGCGGGCCGTTTCCGCACCCAGCTACTGCTGCAATGCAGCCAACGGGCGCCGTTACATCAAGCCCTTAACGTGCTATTGGAACAGGCCCGCAAACTCCCTGAGGGGCGTCAATGCCGCTGGCACGTGGATGTGGATCCGATTGATATGTTATAGCGACGCCGGAGACGGACGCCAGACAGAGCAGTGTCGGCCATCAGACATCCTGCGCATGCGTAAGCATGGCTTTTCCCGTACAATCGCCGGCCAGTTAAACGGCCCAGAGCCCTCCACAAAAGAATGTCATGAAAGAACGCCTGATATCCCTTATTGAAAGCGCCTTGGACACCCTGATCACCGACGGTACTCTGCCCGCTGACGCCAAGCGCCCAGTGCAAATTGACCGCACCCGGGACAAGAGCCACGGTGACTTTGCCACCAATATCGCGCTGATGCTGGCCAAACCCGCCGGCATGAAGCCTCGTGATCTAGCAGAAAAGCTGATCGCCGCTCTGCCCAACGACAGCGCCGTGGCCAAAGTCGACATCGCCGGGCCCGGATTTATCAATTTCTTCCAGGCCGATGACTGGCTCACCGCCCTATTGGATTCCGCCCTGGCCGACGACTTTCTCGGCATTAGCCGGCCAGAGCAGCCCCAAACCGTGGTGGTGGACTACTCCTCACCCAATCTGGCCAAAGAAATGCACGTGGGCCACCTGCGCTCCACCATCATCGGCGACGCCGTGGTGCGTACCCTGGAATTTCTCGGTCACACCGTGATTCGCCAGAATCATGTGGGCGATTGGGGCACCCAGTTCGGCATGCTTCTCGCTTATCTGGAGGAGCAAAAAACCGAAGAAGGTGAGCGCGAGCTGAGCCGTGAACTGGCCAACCTGGAAACGTTCTACCGGGCCGCCAAACAACGCTTCGATGAATCCGACAGCTTCGCCGACCGGGCCCGTGCCCTGGTGGTAAAACTGCAATCCGGCGACGACTACTGCCTGACCCTTTGGGCCGAGTTTAATCAGGTATCGCTAAGCCACTGTCAGGCGATCTACGACCGCTTAGGCGTCAGCCTGACACCGGCAGACGTGCACGGTGAAAGCGCCTACAACGACGATCTGGCACAAGTGGTGGCAGATCTGGACAGCAAAGGGCTGCTCAGTGAAAGCCAGGGCGCTCAATGTGTGTTTATGGACGCCTTCAAAAACAAGGAAGGCGAACCGCTGCCGGTGATTGTGCGTAAAGCCGACGGCGGCTACCTGTATGCCACCAGCGACTTGGCAGCCCTGCGTTACCGCGCCAGCACCCTGCGGGCTGACCGCATGCTGTACTTTGTCGATCAGCGCCAGGCACTGCATTTCCAACAAATGTTCACCTTGGCAAAACTGGCCGGCTTTGTGCCCGAACAGACCGAGCTGGCCCACATGGGCTTTGGCACCATGAACGGTCCAGATGGCCGCCCATTCAAGACCCGCGACGGTGGCACGGTTAAACTGGTAGACCTACTCGACGAAGCAGAGCAACGGGCCTTTGCCCTAGTGCAAGAAAAGAACCCGCAGCTGGACGACGAAGAATTACGCAACATTGCCCGCTCTGTGGGCATCGGCGCGGTAAAATACGCCGACTTGTCGAAAAACCGCAGCAGCGACTACATCTTCAACTTCGAACAAATGCTCAGCTTTGAAGGTAACACCGCCCCCTACCTGCTTTACGCCTACACTCGTGTAGCCAGCGTATTCCGCAAGGCCGAGCTGGACATGGCTAACGTAAGCGGCGACTTCCTGTTAAACGAAGACGCAGAACACACTCTCGCCGCGCGCCTAGTGCAATTTGGTGAAGTACTGCAGAACGTAGCCGACAAGGGCCAACCGCACCTGCTCAGCGCCTACCTGTACGATGTGGCCGGCCTGTTTTCCAGTTTCTATGAGCATTGCCCCATCCTCAGCAGCGAAGATGAGCGCATTCGGCAAAGCCGCCTTAAGTTGGCCGCCCTCACCGCCCGCACTCTCAAACACGGCATGGAATTGCTGGGCCTGAGCCCACTGGAGCGCATGTAATGGCGAAGAACACCCGGCGCGGCGCCAGCCGCGGCCCTGCCCGCAAAAAGACACCCCAGCGCCAGGTACCCGGCTGGGTGTGGTTGTTTACAGGTCTCATGGTCGGGCTGTTTGTGGCCTTCCTGTTTCACCTGGGAAAAACCCAGATTGAACAGGGCAGCAGCACAGGGGTAACCAACAACGACAAACCCGCCAAAACCAAGGCCGAGCCAAAACCAGGGCCTAAGAATGAATCCGGTGACGACTCACCCAAATTCGACTTCTATGCGGTATTACCCAAAATGGAAGTGATCGTGCCACAGAACGAAACCGGCAGTGGCTCACATACCACCAGCAAACCGGATGCCACCAAGAAGCCGACAACAACCCGCAAGCCAGAAGCCGGCACTCGCAATAGCAACGAGAAATATTTGCTACAAGCGGGCAGCTTTCGCCGCAACGAAGATGCCGATCGCCGTCGAGCCGAACTAATTCTGAAAGGCTTCGAGGCCAACATTCAGTCAGTCAATCTGGACAGCGGCGACAGCTGGCACCGGGTCATGATTGGCCCCTACAACAACCTTAACGCCATGCACCGCGCCCAGGACCAACTGGCCAGCAACGGCATTGAGACTCTGCCAATCAAAATGAAAAAATAAAGCATCGGGTGCTTGATGCCCAACGCCTGATGCCGCCCCGCGTCGGCATTGGGCATCCGCCATCTCGCTTTCTCTCCTTGAAATCCCCCTGTTGCGCCCATACTTCCTTTGCTACGCGTAAAAAGGAGAATTCCCGTGGAGCAGTATCGCGGTACAACCATTGTTTCTGTTCGTCGAGGCAACAACGTCGTCATCGGTGGCGATGGCCAGGTTAGCCTGGGCAACACTGTCATGAAGGGCAACGCCCGCAAGGTTCGTCGGCTTTTTCATGGCAAAGTCATTGCCGGATTCGCCGGTGGCACCGCCGACGCCTTTACCCTGTTCGAACGTTTCGAAGCCCAGCTGGAAAAGCACCAGGGCCACTTAGTCCGCGCCGCCGTGGAGCTGGCCAAAGACTGGCGTACCGACCGAGCCCTACGCCGGCTGGAAGCCCTGCTGGCAGTCGCCGACAAGGAAAGTTCACTAATTATTACCGGCAACGGCGACGTGATTGAGCCGGAAAAAGATGGCTTGATCGCCATCGGCTCGGGTGGCCCCTTCGCCCAGTCCGCCGCGACTGCCCTGCTGGATAATACCGATCTGCCAGCCCGAGACATCGTCGCCAAGGCGCTCACTATTGCCGGCGATATCTGTATTTACACCAATCACAACCACACCTTCGAAGAGCTGGACGGTTAATCATGGCTTCCCTGACACCCAAAGACATTGTTTCCGAACTCAATCGCCACATCGTCGGTCAGGACGCGGCCAAGAGAGCCGTGGCTCTGGCGCTACGCACCCGTTGGCGTCGCATGCAACTGCCCGAAGAAATGCGTGCCGAAGTGGCGCCCAAAAACATTCTAATGATCGGCCCCACCGGGGTAGGTAAAACTGAAATCGCCCGCCGCTTGGCCAAACTGGCGGATGCCCCCTTCATCAAGGTAGAAGCCACCAAATTTACTGAGGTGGGCTACGTGGGCCGGGATGTGGAGTCCATTATCCGTGACCTGATGGAAGTAGCCATCAAGCTGTTGCGCGACAAGGAAATTGCCCGTGTCGGCAGCCAGGCCGATGACGCTGCGGAAGAGCGCATCCTCGACGCTCTGCTGCCTCCAGCTCGCACCGATGACAGCAGCGCCAACACCGACAACAGCACACGCCAGATCTTCCGCAAGAAGCTGCGCGAAGGCGAGCTGGACGACAAGGAAATCGACGTGGACGTGGCCAGCAACCCGGCCGGCATCGATATCATGGCGCCCCCAGGCATGGAAGAAATGACCAGCCAGCTGCAGCAGATGTTTTCCAAAATGGGCAACAACCAGCAGCGCAAGAGCCAGAAACTCAAAGTTCGCGAAGCCTATCGCCTGATTCGCGACGAAGAGGCCGCCCGCTTCGTCAACGAAGACGAACTAAAAGTGCAGGCCATCGACGCGGTGGAAAACAGCGGCATCGTCTTCATCGATGAAGTCGACAAGGTGGCCAAACGCGGCGAAGGTGGCGGTACCGACGTCTCTCGCGAAGGGGTACAGCGCGACCTGCTACCCTTGATCGAAGGCTCCACCGTATCCACAAAATACGGCATGGTGAAAACAGATCACATTCTGTTTATCGCCTCCGGCGCCTTCCATCTGTCTCGCCCCAGCGACCTGATCCCCGAGCTGCAAGGCCGCTTGCCCATCCGCGTAGAGCTAAGCCCGCTGAGCCCGGACGATTTCCAGCGCATCCTCACCGAGCCAAAATGCTCACTCACCGAACAGTACAAGGCGCTACTGGAAACCGAGGGGCTGAATCTGGAGATCACCGACGATTGCATCCGCCGCATTGCGGAAGTGGCTTGGCAGGTCAACGAACGCACCGAGAACATCGGCGCGCGTCGCCTGCACACGGTGCTGGAAAAGCTGCTGGAAGAAATCAGCTTTGACGCCGACTCTCTCGCCACCCAGTATCACGACAAGCCGCTGGTACTGGACGCAGAGGCTGTCGACCGTTACCTGGGAGAGCTGGCCGATGACGAAGATCTGAGCCGGTATATTCTGTAACCGCAGCAGGCACCACGCATCATGTCGCACCCTTTTTAGCGTGCCAGTGTGATGCGTGGTGCCTGCCGGCGTCTCACTTTGCTATTATCCGTGCCGGAGGGAAAACCATGACCGCCGGCCAACAACTACAACACTATCTCGACCGTTTTTTTGCCCTGCGCCAGCATGGCGACGATGCCCTATTTCTAACCCGACTGCGGCGCCTGCAGAATTGGCAGGCAGAGCGCCTCACGCGCACCCATGCCCACCTTCTCGATGACCCGGTAACCGCCGAGGGAGTCCGTTTCCTTTTAGAAGACGTCTACGGTGGCCGCGAACTACTGCCGGTGGCGCGGGAAGTCCACCGGGCCTTGCCCAAGGCGATGAAACTACTGCCCGACAAGGTCATGGCCACCTCCGCCGCAGCATTGGAAGCCGCCATTCTCACCCAGGAACTTGACGAGGCGGTCACCGACATCCTCGGCGACCAACTCGACCAGCCCATTGATGAAACCATCTACTTGGCTGGATTCCGCCAGCCGACCCACCATGACGACCGTCAGCGGCAGCTACAACTGGTAGCCGAACTGGGTCATCGGCTGGATCGCTATATCCGCTCGCGGATGCTCCACGCCACCTTCAGAATGGTCCGCAAACCGGCCCATGCGGCAGGCTTTGCGAACCTGTATGATTTCATGGATCGCAGTTTCCGAGTGATGAAACCCGTCCCCAGCGTGGGGCTGCTGCTTGAACAGCTGGCCGCCCGGGAAGAAGCCATTATGGGAAAGGTTTTCGCCTGTCACCCATCGCCTTTCGAGAATTGATATGTCCGACGATAACAAGGTCACACACTTCGGCTACCAACAAGTGCCATGGCAGGAAAAGCAACAGAAAGTGGCAGGCGTATTTCGCTCGGTGGCGGGCAAATACGATGTCATGAATGACCTGATCTCCATGGGTAGCCACCGCATTCTCAAGCGCATGACCATTGAGCTCGCGGGCATTCGTCCGGGCCACAAAGTGCTCGACCTTGCTGGCGGTACCGGCGATCTAGCGATCAAATTTTCCCGGCTGGTTGGCGAAACCGGCCAAGTGGTGCTGGCTGATATCAACGACGCGATGCTAGACGTGGGCCGCGACCGCCTGTTCGATGCTGGCTGCAGCCACAACACTCAAGTCACTCAGGTTAACGGCGAGTGCCTGCCGTTCGAAGACAACAGTTTCCACTGCATCACCATTGCCTTCGGCCTTCGCAACATCACCGATAAAGACGCCGCCCTGCGTTCCATGTTGCGGGTCCTGAAACCCGGCGGGCGCCTGCTGGTGCTGGAGTTTTCCACCCCCACCAATAAGCACCTAGCCAAAGCCTACGACGCCTATTCCTTTGCTGTCTGGCCCAAACTGGGCAAGCTCATCGTCAACGACCCCGACAGCTACCAGTACCTGGCCGAATCCATTCGCATGCACCCAGACCAAGATACCCTACAGGGCATGATGGACAACGCTGGCTTTGCCCGCACCGAATACTTCAACATGATTGGCGGCATCGTGGCCCTGCACAGAGGATTCAAATTTTGAGCCTGAAAGACCAGTCAAGCTCTCCCGGGCTGCTCTCTACCACCGCCCTGGCCACCGTGGAGCGAGCCATCAACACGGCCCTGCGATCTGACCCCGCCAGCGCAGAGCGGCTGGCCGTACACGCCGGCCGGCTTATTGCCATTGAGGCCACACTGCCCCCCGTGGCCATCTACGGGTTAATCGTGGAAGACGGCGTGGAGCTCTACCACCGCAGTGATGCCACCCCGGATGTGGCGGTGAAAGGCAGCCCCATGGATCTGGCCTCGCTACTGCTCAACTGGAAAACCCGCCCCGGCGTTATTGGCGGCCCCGTGAATATCAATGGCAACCGTGATTTCCTACAGGAGCTGCAGCAGATTGCCAACGATCTGCAGATCGATTGGGGCGCCATCCTGGAGCCGATTACCGGATCAGAATTGGCACAGCAATTGGATTACAGTGCTCGGCGCCTGTTCGGCTGGGCCAAACAAGCGGCCTCCCGTCTGACCGAGCAGCTAGGCGATTATGTCGGCAACGAATCCGGGCTTACCCCCCGTCGCCGTGACGTTTACGAATTCGGCCAAGACGTGGATGAACTGCGTATGGATGTGGACCGCCTGGACGCTCGCATTCAACGGTTAAGAAGCCGCTCGACTTCCTCATCACCCTCCTCGCCACAGGATTCCTGGAGCTCACCACACTAATGCCGCCGATTACCCGTATGCTGGTGGTGATCCATGTGATCTGCCGCTACCGGCTAATATCCTTGCTTCCCCCACACCCCACCAAGGGGTTATTGCTTATTCTCCAATATCTGGTGCCTGCTAGCTGGCTCGGCACCGGCCACCTAAGCGAAGGGGAGCGTCTACAGAAAGCCCTGGAGCAACTAGGCCCGATTTTCATCAAATTCGGCCAACTGCTGGCCACCCGGCAAGACATGCTGCCGCCGGAGTGGGTCGCCGCCCTTGCCCGTCTGCAAGATCAGGTTGCCCCATTCGACGGCGAGCAGGCCAGGGCCCTGGTGGAAGCCAGCCTGCACCAACCGCTGGATGAAGTATTCCGTGACTTTGATAGTACGCCTATAGCCGCAGCCTCGGTCGCGCAGGTACACGCCGCCACCCTGCACAACGGCCAGCAAGTGGTTGCCAAAGTGCTGCGCCCTACAATCCGCCCGGTGGTGGAAAGGGATCTGAAAGTCATGGCATTCGGTGCACGCTGGCTGGAACGCCTATGGCGTGATGCTCGCTATTTCCGCCCGGTCCGAGTGGTGCAGGACTACCGAGAGATCCTCCTTGGCGAGCTAGATCTGGCCGCCGAAGCGCGCAACAGCGAAACCATGCGCCGGCATTTTCTGTTCAGCCCACTGCTGCACATCCCGGCCATACATCTGGAACTGTCCAGCCCGACCGTAATCATCATGGATCGCATCCATGGTATTCCGGTGAATGATATCGAGCGCATTAAGGCCGCGGGTATCGACCCGAAAGTGCTGGCCGAACGGGGCGTGGAGATTTTCTTCGCCCAGGTATTCCGCTTCAATTTCTTCCACGCAGACATGCACCCGGGAAATATTTTCGTCAACCCGGAACATCCTGAATCGCCCCAGTACATGGCAATAGACGCTGCCATCGCTGGGCGCTTGTCCAAAGACGATTTGAACATCCTCGGGCGCATGGTGTTGGCGGTAATGCGCGAAGACTACAGCGCCCTAGTCGATGCGGTTATTCGCGCCGGCTGGAATACCGCCCCCATCGACCGCTCCCGGTTCGAACGGGCGGTAATCGACATCGTCGAGCCGGTTCGCTCTGCCCAGCTTGACCAGCTGGAATTCGCGCCCCTAGTAATGAAGCTGTTTGATATGGCGCGTACCTACCATATCGAAATGCCGGTGCAGTACATCCTTCTGATGAAAACCTTGGTGCATATCGAAGGGCTGGGGCGCAGCATCTACCCGCAGCTGGATATCTGGAGCACCGGGCGCCCACTGCTGGAAGCGTGGATGCTGGCCGAGTACGGCCCCAGCGCCACCCTGAAGAAACTACAAAACCGCCTACCGGAATGGTCCGCTCAACTTCCAGACATGCCCGACCTGCTGCGCGACGGGCTGGAAAGCCTGCGAAACCTGCCCTACCAGCAAGATCGCCAGGAAGCCCGTTTCGAGCAGCAGCTAGTGCGTCACCGTCAAAAGCTGTTTGCCGGCCTCGTCGCGCTGGGCTGTGCCGGCGCGGCCCTATGGCTGGCCAACCCCTACAGCTGGGCCTTGGGCGGTGCTGCGGCCATTCTGGGCAGCTGGAGCTGGCGCCGCTAGCAACAACACATCAGAAAAAAGAGCCTATGGCCCTTTTACGCACCCTGATAAACTCATCCCCCTGCCGGGTTGGGCAATAAGGAATACACTATGTCAGACATACTCAGTGAGCTGCATCAGGTTCTGGAGTCACGCAAGGGCGCCAATCCGGACAGCTCCTATGTGGCCAGCCTGTATGCCAAGGGCCTCAACAAAATCCTGGAAAAAGTCGGCGAAGAAGCGATAGAAACCATCCTTGCAGCCCGAGATGCGGAAGTCAGCGGCGAGCATCAGGCACTGATCAGCGAAACTGCCGATTTATGGTTCCACTCCCTGGTAATGTTGGCCAAACTGGGCGAACACCCAGACAAAGTCCTGGCAGAACTACAACGACGTTTTGGCCTGTCCGGCCATGATGAGAAAGCCGCACGCAGCGGTAAGCACTAACGTAGCTAACGCGGCCCTTAACTTTTTCGGAGAGAAATTCCATGTTTTCCGGTATCAGCATTTGGCAGCTATTGATTCTCCTGGCCATCGTGGTCCTGTTATTCGGCACGAAAAAACTACGCAACATCGGCGGTGATTTGGGCGGCGCGGTGAAAGGCTTCAAAAGCGCCATGAAAGATGGCGAAGACGAGCAGGACCATAAACGCTTGGCTGACGACGATCAGCCCCAGAATAAGCAAGACGCCGAGCAAAAAGCCGAACAGGAAAAGGACAAAGCCTGATAGCTGCCGCCCATTACCGGCGGCACAGCCTAGGCAAGATCCTGCCAAACCGAGGATACGATGTTCGATATCGGCTTTACCGAACTCACCCTGATTTTCATTATTGGCCTAGTGGTACTGGGGCCGGAGCGGCTCCCTACCGTCGCCCGAACCCTCGGTCACTGGATCGGCCGTGCCCGCTCCACGCTCAATCATCTAAAGAGCGAGCTGGAACGTGAAACCATCACCCAAGATATGCAAGAGCGTATGGAAAAACAGATGCGCCAGATGGGGCTGGATGAAGACAGCATCCGTGAGGCCAAAGACAGCCTACTGAGCCCGGAGCAGATCGCTCGCTCACGAACCCCTCGCGACAAGCCCCTATCGGCCGCGCTGAATAACGACGAAAGTCCCAGCGACAAAGATAGCGCCGATAAAAATAACCATGACCAGGATTCCCGCCGCCATGACTGATGCCAGCAATGACGCCGGCCAGCCGCTGATTGCCCATCTGTTGGAGCTGCGCAACCGCCTACTCAAGGCCATGGTGGTTATTTTTATCGTCTTCCTTTGCCTGTTCACGTTTTCCCGTGAACTCTATACCCTGGTGGCAAAACCACTAATGGACGCCATGCCATCCGGCACCAACATGATAGCCACTGGCGTGGCTTCGCCTTTTCTGGCCCCATTCAAGCTAACACTGTATTTAAGCGTGTTTGCTGCCATGCCGTTCTTATTGCATCAGGCTTGGGCTTTCGTGGCACCGGGCCTATACAAGCATGAAAAGAAATTGGCGATTCCCTTGTTAACCAGCAGCGTGCTGCTGTTCTACGGTGGCGCGGCCTTCGCCTATTTCGTGGTATTTCCGTTGATGTTCCAATTCTTCACGGCCATTGCTCCGGAAGGCGTGGCTGTGACCACCGACATCAGTAGCTATCTGGATTTTGTGCTGGCGTTATTTCTGGCGTTCGGGCTAGCCTTTGAACTACCCATCGCCATCGTACTGCTGGTGAGCACTGGCGCCACCACGGTGGAAAAGCTAAGCAAGGCTCGCGCCTATGTGGTGGTGGGCTGTTTCGTTATCGGCATGCTGCTGACACCACCGGATATCATCAGCCAGACACTGCTGGCGATCCCCATGTGGTTTCTTTTCGAGATGGGCCTGCTCGCAGCCCGAATGATAAAGAAACAAGCATCGGCCCCGCCAGAGTAAAGCCATCCAACACAGCGCGCGTGCTGGGTGCTGGGTGCTGGTGCAGACCGTATTTAGCCCCCGCCTAGCCAACGTCACAAAAAACTCGAGGGTGTAAATCGGTCCTCAGAATGTGAGACGATAATGATGCTGGCTGGCCTGCGAGCATCTCGACAACCCTCGCCATTCACTACGCGCAACACGCTTTTTTCAAACGCAAGACTAGAACCGATACCCTTTGTCGGGAGCGGGAAGAGGCACAAACAACTCCGGGGGAGATTCATCGTCTGATGGCGCCACCGGCTGTTCGACTTCCGCCACCTTAGCGGCACAATCATTATCCTGCATAAAATCCACCAACCGCTGCTGCACCGCCGGGTCACGAGAGCTTTCGGTATGGCCTCCACGCAGTTTTTGGAAGGTTTTGGGTTGCTGTGCGGCCGCATAAAGCCGCTCACCGTGAGCATAGGGAATCACGGGGTCGTCCACGCTATGCATCACCAACAAAGGCGTTGGCTTAATGCCGGCCACTCGTACTTCCGGGTCCAGTTCACGATCAGGCATTGCAGGGACCACCATCCAACGTAATGGCCACAGCAGCCAACTACGTTTCATTACATCGCTGGTAATATCCCGGTAACTGGCAAACGCGGCCTCCAGGATCACACAGTCCGCCGCACCAGCGTTGCCTTTTTCACCCAAAACGCTAGCGACCATGGAAGCGCCCAGGCTCTGCCCGAACACGACCAACGGCGCACCCTCCGTGCGTTTGGCATGGCGTAGCCAATCCAGGCCCAACTGCACATCATCGAGCGCTTCCGGCAAACGCGGCTTGCCTTCCGACAACCCATAACCTCGGTAATCCAGCAAAAATACGTTATAGCCCTGCGCCGGCAGCCACTGCACGTTGGCCAAGTGAGTGCTGATATTCTGGGCATTACCGTGCAGGAAATAGACCGTGCCACGGGCTGGGGCATCATTGGCCGCCGGCAACCACCAGCCATGAATACGCATACCGCGCGGGTGTATCAGCACAATATCCTCGTACTCCAGCCCTTGGTTTTCTGGGTTCTGCACCCACGCAGACATGGGGTAGAAAAACAGCTTGCTACACCCTACCAGCAGCAGGCTCAGCAGCAGCGCTGTGCTTAATCGTAATACCATCGCCATTGGAGTTTGAACTCATCATCATAACCGCCCCTGCGGTTCTCACGCGCAAGAGAAGCGCGCAAGCCATGCTGGCGGGTCATTGCCCACTGCACCGCAAACTGGGAGGTGTATCGATATTCATCGTTGGTGAAATAGTGCCCCACTCCGCCTAACTGCCACTGCCAGTCGCCACGGTGATAAACAATACCCGTGTCTAGACCGGCCCCCGGGGTCAGGAAGGTGCCGAACTCGCTATTATTCTCCATTCGCACGCTGGTTAACAGATACGGCTGCCAGTTCCTCCACAGCCAGCTTCCGCCAGCACCTCCTTGCATATAGCGCACCAACCGGCGACGCCCCGCCCAAGTCCGCTCCAAACCTCCCTCTACATACCAGCTTAATGGCTTCATGAAGCGATTTCGTGGCGCTAGGGACCGAATACTGACCACATCCAGCTCTTCCAATTTGACCTGGCCAGACTCAGTGCTGCGCAGAGTCATATCCAACCCTTCGATCTGTGCGCCACGCAGGAAGCCGTATTGGTTGTCGAGCAAATCATGGTAGGTCAACCGGTAGGTCAGCTCACCAAAATCCAGCTCACCTTCACGTTGGCCACCGCTAACGCCCAACATCTGGGTGCCATGCCCCTTTTCCGGTGGCTCGGGGTGCTCGGTTTCGGGTACCGGCACTGCCGGCAGACTATTGATTAGAGTCAGCAGCGTAAACGAGCGTTTCGCCACCGCTGGCGTTCGCTGTTCCTTGCGGTGGGTAAGCCTGATGTAGCGATAAGCCACCGCCGCCATAATCGCCCGGCTTTCTTCGGGTTCAGCCGTAAAGGCAGGCGATTCAGCCAGGCCAGGATCATCCGCCAGCGCCCTCGCCAGTTTTTGCTGAGAGCCATTCAGTTGCTTGCGCAGATTATCCAGCTCCACGGATTTGGATGGCCGGTAATGGCGGCTGTTAATAATGTCGCGTTCATCCAGCGCCCGCACCGTATTGACGGGCACTTCGGCGAACCGTAACTCGCTCAACAACCCGGAACCTGGCCGCGCTACCTCAACCAGCTCAAGCAATCGGAACGAACAGTTTTCATCGAAAAAATAATAATCAAAATTAATGTCTTTCAGTTCCCAGAGATGATCAATCAGCCAGTCGATTTCTGACTGATCCAGATCCAGGGTGTATTCCCACATATCCCGGTTTTCCATGTGCGAGTATTCCTGAATCTTCTGCACATAGGGCACCAACGCGAAGCGACCGGGATAACCGCCCGCCAAACCGCGATACATATAGAAAAAAGAGTTGTCTGCTTCCGTAGAAACCGCACCAAAGTTCACCGCCCAGGACAGCCACACCGCACTGTCTTCACCCTGATCCAGGCGCAGCAAGGTATGCCCAAACATGGATGAAGGGCTGTTCAAATAGGCTGCGGGAAAAACCAGCACCGCGCGATTGGCATGAATCGCACCACGCCATTCGTTGTAATCATCGCAGTGTGAAAACGGCGACTCATTCTGCCAACCCAGTTTTTCGGATAAGAAACGATAACGC
This sequence comes from Alcanivorax sp. 97CO-5, assembly GCF_000524665.1. Taxonomy (NCBI): domain Bacteria; kingdom Pseudomonadati; phylum Pseudomonadota; class Gammaproteobacteria; order Oceanospirillales; family Alcanivoracaceae; genus Alcanivorax; species Alcanivorax sp. 97CO-5. Next base: position 33,159 of record NZ_KI965883.1, on the reverse strand, counting down.
GCAGGGAAACGGCATCGCGCAGGCGCCCCGGCTGGGCGAAGAGCCTGCTCAGTCGCTTCCAGCTCCGCTAGCGGATCTCTCTTCCCTGAGTCAGCCAAAAAAAAGCGGTCGTCATCCACGTAACTCTGGTGCTTGTCACGCAGGGTAGCACCAGGATTGATATGCAATAACGCCTGCCAGCGGGGCATGTCTGCCAGCGTAGAAAAGGAAGAAGTTGCAGCAAACGCCGGCACAAACCAGCACAGCAGCACACAGAAAAGGCCAGTGCGCATCCGGATTCATCCGTCTCAATTACAAGCCGACAAAAGTGTCAGAAAAGAAGGGCCAAAAAACAAAACCCCGCCAAAAGCGGGGTGCTGTCTCGGTCTTTTTGGCCGATTATGCCAAGTACTTGGACAGCGCTTGGTCTTGCTGCATCACCTCGGTAATGCTGGCCATGACTTCAGCAGCAGTCACGTCCTGGTTCGGGAAAATTGCCGCGAAGTTGTCATGCATCAACGCATTAAAACGTGCACGATCTTCAGTCTGAATACCCATGGAAACAGACAGTGCAGTCAGGGCTTCACCGTCACCGGTAGCCATGTCCTGCGCCACTTCTTCCATTACGCCGGTCATACCCAGCAGGCTTTGGCCGCTGTAGGTCAGAGCACCACTGGTATCACAACCGTTAGTGCCTGTGGTCATGCCGAAGGTGGCGTTAAAAGTAGTGCCATTCACAAAACTGGCGAGCAGATGCATAGGCATGCCGGATTTGCCTTCAAACAGCATGTTGCCCCAACCACAGCCCGGACCACCCGGTGCAACAGCCATAGCAGATGTTGAAGCGCCCAGCAGCGCAGCAGCGATAAGTGTTTTTTTCATTCTGAATTCCTCCAAGTTTTTATGTGTCTTCCTTGGGGATGCGGCGATCATGCTGACCGGCCACAACGACCGTCGACACTATGCCGACAACGCGTTCCCCGTTACCATTTTGAGGCAACTCAATTCATCATAAACAAGGGAGACCGCTTTGCAACAAGCGGATCCATAATAAATCACATCTCAAGCATAAAGGTAACAGGGCCATCATTAACCAAAGAAACCTGCATCTCAGCGGCAAAAACCCCTGTGGCCACAGGCAGACCATGAGCCTTCAATTGTGCTACACAGTGCTCGTATAATGGCCTTGCCAAAACGGGATCTGCCGCACTACTAAAACTCGGCCTACGCCCCTTTCGAGTATCCGCAACGAGAGTAAACTGAGAAATAGCCAGTAACGCCCCACCCGCATCGCGCACATCCCAATTCATTTTCCCTCGCTCGTCCGCAAAAACTCTATAGCCAATGATGCGTTCAACCATCCTGTCCACTAAAGCGGTGTCATCGTGCTTTTCTATACCAATGAACAATAACAAACCATTATCAATCGCCCCCACGGTTCTACCGCTCACATCCACATGGGCTTCACTAACTCGCTGCATTAATACTTTCACTGCTTCGCCCTCCGATCCAGTCGGGTTACCGCGTTAACCAGAGCCTGCGCCACCCCCGGATCCATGGAAGAGTGTCCACCCCTGTCAACCCAATTAAGCTCGCTATTGGGCAACACTTGATGCAATGCTAGTGCTTGCTCCGGCGGACAGACGAAATCCCTGCGCCCATGCACAATTTCCACCGGCACCTGGCTCCCTGCACAGACCTCTAACAAGGGGCGCTCAATAAAACCGCCGGCAAGAAAATAATGGGTTTCTTGCCTCGCCATGCACAGCTCGCCATCACTACCCGCCCCAGGCGGCTGGGTGGGCATCAGGGCTAGTGTCGATTCCCAGTTACACCATGCCCGCGCATAGCGATGCGCATCATCCCCCTGTAGTCCCTGATAATAACGTTCAAGCAAATGGCCACTGCCGGGAGGCGCTTGCTGCTCCAGCGCTTGCCAGGCTTCCGGGAACAAACGCGCAGCACCTTTGCTAGTGTAGAGCCAGTCTAAGTCCCGCTCTCGACAAAGAAAAATACCCCGCAGCACCATTGCCGTAATGTACTGCGGGAACGCCGCCAAATACGCCAGTGCCAGTGTTGCTCCCCAGGAGCCACCAAACACCATCCAACGCTCAATATGTAACGCTTGGCGAATCTTTTCGAGATCCAATAGCAAATGGCTCAAGGTATTATTATCGATAGAACCCAGCGGCCGGCTTTGACCGGAACCACGCTGATCAAACAGAATAATGCGAAATTTTTGCGGATCAAAAAAACGCCGCAACGCTGGGGAGCAACCGCCACCAGGCCCACCATGCAGCACGACTACCGGGCTGCCCTGTGGATTGCCGCTTTCCTCCACATACAGTTGATGCCCCTCGCCTACGGGAAGATAAAACTGCCGGTTAGCATCCAAATAAGGGAATAACGCCATGATGGAAGTTCTGAGAAAAAGAAGGGGTTTAGCATACCTGTTGCTAGTACTGCTGCAAGGTCTGCTGGCCGCCTGTGACAACGCTCTACCAGAGCAGGCCATCAGCAAAGCACTGGCAGAGATAAAAAAGGGCATTGAAGAAGGCGACACCAGCACAATAATGGGCCTAGTGGCCGATAACATTACCGTGGAGCGACGCGGGCGAACGCTGAGCCGCAAGGAAATTCAACGCACCCCACCCTAGTCGATTTTTTTCCGCTACCCAAACCGCAACATCTCATTCACACGCATCAATATTGCACTGGACCTGGTGACACAGGAGCAAGCACGCGTACAATTTACCGTGCTGCCCTGGGGTGGAAAAAATGTGTTTCCTGAGGATGCCGAGAGCTACCAAATGGACAGTCACTGGCAGCTGAACGGCGGCTGGAAAATAAAAAACCTGAAGACCGGCACATAATATGTGTCCGTTTTTTAGTCCTCATCATTCCCCTGAAGCTGGCTTTCCATGTCCAGCTCTTTAATCTTACGCGTCAGCGTATTTCGACCCCAACCCAACAGCGCCGCTGCGTCGCGTTTACGACCACCGGTATGCTGTAAAGCCACTTCGATCATGGTGCGCTCAAAACCGGGCACGGCCTGTTCAAGAATATTTCGCTCACCCTGAGACAACGCACGGTCGGCCCAGTTGCGCAAAGACTTGAGCCAGTCACCACTAATATCGGCGCCTTTCGCTGGGCCAGTCTCTTTCAACTCTGGCGGAAGATCATCCACGAGTACTTCTCGACCAGAAGCCATCACGGTTAACCAACGGCAGGTATTTTCCAGCTGCCGCACGTTGCCCGGCCAAGCCTGAGCAGCAAGATATTTTTCCGTGTCCTTATGAAGAATTTTCGGCTCTACCCCCAATTCACTTCCCGCTCGCTGAAGGAAATAATTGGCTAATCGCGGGATGTCCTCGCGGCGCTCGGCCATGCGGGGAATATGAATGCGGATAACGTTTAAGCGATGAAATAGATCCTCACGGAAGTCGCCATCCTTCACCAGTTTTTCCAGATCTTGGTGGGTGGCTGCGATTATGCGTACATCCACGTGGATCGGCGTGGTTCCGCCGACGCGGTAGAATTCACTTTCCTGCAGTACCCGCAACAAACGTGTTTGAGCCTCCAGTGGCATATCCCCGATTTCGTCGAGAAACAGGGTGCCTCCGTTAGCCTGTTCAAAACGGCCCACCCGCTGATTGTTAGCGCCAGTAAAAGCGCCTTTCTCATGGCCAAACAACTCTGATTCGATCAGGTCCTTGGGAATAGCCGCCATATTCAAGGCGACGAAATTCTTTTCCCGTCGTAAGGAATGACGATGCAAGGCGCGGGCAACCAGCTCTTTACCGGTACCGGACTGTCCATTAATCAGCACCGTCACGTTGGAATGGCTGAGCCTACCGATGGCACGAAAGACTTCCTGCATGGCCGGCGCTTCACCAATAATTTCGGTGGGCGCTTCTTCTATCGGTTCAGGAAAATCGCCACGGGATTCTTCCCGGTGCTTGATCGCTCTACGTACCAACGCCACCGCTTCATCCACATCAAACGGCTTGGGCAAGTATTCAAACGCGCCACCCTGGTAGGAAGCCACAGCGGAATCCAGATCGGAGTGAGCGGTCATGATGATTACCGGCAAGTCTGGGTTTTTACGCTGCAGGATTTTCAGCATCCGCAAACCGTCGGTGCCCGGCATGCGCACATCACTGATAAGCACTTCTGGCTCCTGCCCTCCCTGCTCCAGGGTGTTGAGCGCCTCATCCGCATCCTCAAAGCAGGTCACCGCATAGCCTTCCTGGCCCAGCGCCTTTTCCAACACCCAGCGAATCGAGCGGTCATCATCCACAACCCAAATACTGACACTCATGACCTGCTACTCCTGTAATTTCTATCACCTCCGCACTAGCGGCCGGCGTGTATGACAACAATCTGATCACAGCCGCGCAATTACGCTGTGTTGGTTTCATCCAGCTGCTCCATGGGCAGCAAAATGCTGAATACAGTTTGGCCAGGCTGGCTTTCGCATTCGATCAGCCCTTGGTGCTGACTAATAATGGATTGCGCAATGGACAAGCCCAGCCCCGTGCCATTAGCACGGCCACTAACCATGGGATAGAACATCGTCTCCTGTACCTCTTCGGTGATCCCCGGGCCGTTATCGATAATATCCATGCGTAGCACCAGTCGATGACGCTGTGCACCGATGGTGAACTGCCGCAACACACGGGTACGCATAGTGATACGAGGCTCAGGAGTCTGTGACTCCAGCAACGCCTGGGAGGCATTGCGAATAAGGTTGAGCAACACTTGAATTAGCTGATCTCGATCGGCAATCACATCCGGCAAACTAATATCGTAATCTCGCCAGATAGCTATCCCTTTGGGGTATTCCGCCAGCAGCAACTGACGCACATGCTCGAGGCACTCGTGCACATTCACTGCCCGGAACTCGGGGGGTTTACGCGGGCCAAGCATGCGATCCGCTACCGAACGCAACCGATCGGCTTCATCGATAATAACTCTGGTGTATTCAGTCAGGTCCGGACTCGGCAGTGCCCGCTCCAACAACTGGGCGGCACCACGAATCCCTCCCAGCGGATTTTTGATTTCGTGGGCCACGCCACGCACCAGAGCCCGGGTGGCTTGGTGGGCATGAATCAACGCTTCTTCACGACCAATGCGTAACAGGCGATCCAGCGACTGCATCTCCATCAACAAACACAGCGGTTGTCCCGGGTCGTTGATGGGGCTGACCGAGTAATCCACCACAATTTCGTGGCCCGGTGCCACCGACAACCGTGCTTCACGCTGGGTAAACGGGTGCTCTTCATCAATGCACTGCTGAATAGCCAGGCGCGCTTCTTCATCGTCGAAAAAATAATCAGGCAAAGGCTGATCCAGCGCACGGCTCGCGCTGGTGGCCAGCAGCATTTCCGCCGCGGGGTTCAGGTAGCGCACACACAGGGCTTCGTCCAGCATGATCACCGCAGTACGCAGGTGATCCAGTAGTCGTTTGTGCAACGTAATGTCACTCATCAAAAATTGGCCCATAACAGGGCATAAGCAATTATCAGGCCATCTGCTCAGTCGCCATAAAAAACGTCAGCCAGCAGCCTATGGCGCAAGCGCAAGCGCTTGTCGTTGATGAGTTTAAAGGGATGACAGGCCGTATTGCACCATGTGGGTGCATATTTAGTTACTGAGAATGCTCCGATTCGGTTTAGCGGGCCGAGCAGCACTGCCCCGATCTGCTCCACTGCCCACATTGGCAGCGCCCCCAGTTGAGGCACTACCCCCCACATTCGCCGCGCCGCCACGATCGGCTGCACCACCCGCTTGCGCAGCACCACCGTTACTGCCGCCACCTGCAGAGTTACGGAAATCGCCGACCGTGCTGCGGTGTATGTAAAGCTTCACCGGCTCGGAAGTAATCCGGGGCTCTCCATCTTCCCCGACCACCTTAACGATAAGGGTGTGCTCACCGCGATCCGGAGCATCGAGCTGCATGGCCGGCTGCTCGATACCGTTGTCGATCAGCACCAATCTATCTCCCGTCTTTAGACCGGGCTGTAAACTCACAGACACATATACCGCATCTGCAGGGTTACGCAGAGTAGAACCACTTTCCGGCGCGGTAATGGCCAGCGAGCTATAACCCTCCCCGGCCTGGCCTCCTGTTTTAGCCTCTTCAGGCTGAGCAGCGGCTTGCGGCATTTCCACCGTCTTAATCGGCACCGTATTAGTGGTTTTCAGCTTCACTTCTTCTGAGTGGCGGTTCTGCGCCGGCTGGTCGGAGAACACCACATTACCTTTTTCGTCGGTGGTTCGATAAATCTTCGACGCAGGCGCATCAGGCTCCTTCCCCTCGCTGACACTCCCTGCGTTTTCCGCCATGGAGGCCAAGCTCACCCCAGACACCAAGGCCAGCACAACAAACGAAATTAGCGACTTTTTCATTATTATCTCCATATCTGCCCTTGATTCTGGCCTGACTCGACCGCTCAGAAAAGGGGGGAGTGCACAAAACCGCCGCCTTTATTCCAGGCAAAAAAAAGCCCCCGACAAGCGGAGGCTCTGTTCTGCTAGCGACCCGAAGGCATTAGCAAGAGTAGTACATATCAAACTCAACCGGGTGCGGGGTCATGTTCAGACGCTCAACCTCGGCACGCTTCAGCTCGATGTAGCCTTCCAGCATATCCTTGGTGAACACGTCACCTTCGGTCAGGAAGTCCATGTCTTCTTCCAGACAATCCAAGGCCATGGTCAAAGTGTGAGCCACGGTAGGAATGTCTTTTGCTTCTTCAGCCGGCAAATCATACAAATCTTTGTCCATGGCATCGCCAGGGTGCATCTTGTTCTTGATGCCGTCCAAGCCAGCCATCAGCAGGGAAGCAAAGCACAGGTACGGGTTGGCAGACGGGTCAGGGAAGCGCGCTTCCACACGACGGGCCTTAGCACTGTTCACAAACGGGATGCGGATGGATGCAGAACGGTTACGGGCAGAGTAGGCCAACATTACCGGCGCTTCAAAACCGGGCACCAGACGCTTGTAAGCGTTAGTGGACGCATTGGTGAATGCGTTCAGCGCACGGGCATGCTTAATGATACCGCCAATGAAATACAACGCTTCATCAGACAGACCAGCATAGCCGTCACCGGCGAACAGGTTTTTGCCGTCTTTACCCAGGGATACGTGCACGTGCATACCAGAGCCGTTATCACCGATCAGCGGCTTAGGCATGAAAGTAGCTGTCTTGCCGTAAGCGTGAGCCACATTGTGTACGCAGTACTTAAGAATCTGTACTTCGTCCGCTTTGGCGGTCAGGGTGTTGGCGCCAACACCGATCTCACACTGACCAGCCGTGCCCACTTCGTGGTGATGCACTTCAATTTTCAGCCCCATGGACTCCATGGCAGAACACATGGCGCCACGCAGATCGTGCAGGCTGTCTACCGGAGGAACCGGGAAGTAACCGCCTTTCACACCAGGACGGTGACCAATGTTGCCGCCCTCAAAGTCTTCATGGGAAACCCACGCAGCTTCTTCAGAGTGGATGTTATACATGGAACCCTGCATGTCGGACTTCCACTGCACGGAGTCAAATACGAAAAACTCCGGCTCAGGGCCGAACAGAGCGGTATCCGCGATACCAGTAGATTTCAGGTATTCCTCAGCACGACGGGCAACGGAACGCGGGTCGCGCTCGTAACCTTGCATGGTGGTCGGCTCAAGAATGTCGCAGCGCAAGTTCAGGGTAGCAACGTCAGTGAACGGGTCCAGCACGGCGGACTCGTCGTCCGGCATCATCACCATGTCCGATTCGTTGATGCCCTTCCAACCAGCGATGGAGGAGCCATCAAACATTTTGCCGTCCTGGAAGAAATCTTCGTCGATTTCGCCAACCGGAAGGGTAACGTGCTGCTCCTTACCAGAGCTATCGGTGAAGCGCAGGTCCACCCATTTCACATCGTTTTCTTTGATCAGTTTGAGGGTCTTAACAGACATTATCGTGCGTCCTCCTAAGGAACAGCGGGTTTGTCTCTGACTCGTCGTGCCGCTCTGAGGAAGCGCAACACAAAGAACCGGTATTCTCGGCCACTGGGCCAGCTTTGCCAATAGGGAGGCAAATACCGTGCCAGCCCTTTTTTAGCGCATTCTCTACTTGATTCGAAGAAACAAGAACAGGCGACTCATTTTGGTGCACAGTTGCGGTGCGCCAAACGCATATAGGGCACTAAAATAGTGCACCATTATCTTGCCCGACGCGCAACACCACAAAAACTTCGTTGCCTTGCTCCGCCATTTCCAGCACCTCATGGCCATTAATCCGACACCAGGCGGGGATATCGCTTAATGCTCCAGGGTCGGTGCAAACGACTTTCAGGGTATCACCTGTCGCCAGAGTTCTTACTTTATTTTGAGTTTTTATCACCGGCATGGGGCACAGCAGCCTGCGCACATCCAATTCGTGAAGGGTATCGGTCATCGTCGTTCAGCCCACATTCCAGCTTGGCAGCACCGCTTCCGCTTGCGCCGGCGCCACGGTAATCTCGCGTGCAACACCGTCCGGGCTGCGCACTTCCAGAGTCACCGCGTCTTCAACACGCCCCTTGGAGTAACGTGCCACAATGGCCGCCGCCTGCTCCAGCTCTGCCTCGCTACCAAACTCACCGTCCACCAGCGCCAGCGGGCCCGGGCAACTCACCGTAGTAATACTGGTGAACTGGTAACGATAACCTTCCAGAAAACGGTTTTCACCTTCTTCACGGCTGATAATCAGTTTGTAATGCGGCTGCGGACGCAGATGACGCCCAACCTTCAGCAGCATGATGTCATCCAGTTCGTATCGACGCTCATTGCGAGCCTTCCACAGGTCCGCCAGCTTGTTGGAATAAGACTCATCGGTGAGGAAGCAACAGCCACCGGCAGGCTGAGCAAAATCGTCCAACCCAAACTTGGCGGCCAGCGCCATTTGCGGTTTCCGGTTACGGCCGGAAAAATCGTGCAACTGCTCCCGGTTTACCCAACCTTCGCGCTCAGGCAGCGTAGGGGGCAAGTTTTTTGCGCACAGAGGGCGTAAAAGACGGTCGTCAGCACCGGACTCCTGGCTAATGATCGGCATCGTTTCCTTGCGCTGACTCTTCGGGCGCTGACCAATCACTTCACCAGTAACGATAAAATCAAAGCCCCGATCACCGGCCAACTCCCGGGCCTTGTTAATCATCAGAGTGGCCTGGTTAACCATGAAAATCTTACAGTCGAGACAGGGATTCAGGTTTGCGCCGTAACCATGCTTGGGGTTGAGCACCACATCCTTGTACTCCTCGGAGATATCAATGATATGCATTTTAATGCCCAGCTGCTCCGCAACCCACAAGGCGTTATTACGCTTTTCCTTATCCTTGTCTTTCTTGCGAATAGCATGGGTATGCCCCTCCACACAGAAACCAGTGTAGAAATTCACGCCCTCTACCTCGATGCCCTGGTCCTGCATGACTTTCACTGCCAGCATGGAGTCCAGTCCACCGGACACCAGTGCAATGGCGCGACGCTTGATTGGTTGGCTTGCCTCTGTCATCGAAAAACCTGCGTTGCTGTGGGGACAGCTCAAAATTTGGGCGGCGCAGTATAGCAATGGTCGGCCTAAGGCGCATCCTCCCAATCGCCCCGCCTCAACCCGCTACTTACGGAAAAAAGCAGAGAGGTCCCGCAACACATCAGCCAACGCCTCGCTGAGCTGCGCCAACACAGTGTCGGGCTCGCTCACCGGACCATCGTGCGCATCGCTTATGCGCATTTCTAACAACCCGCCCGCCCCCAAAGGCATGGCTACTTTGTAGTCCGGCCCCACATACGCCAGCGCATCCCAACTGGCCACCAACCGGTAGGCATCACCTTGCGGCCCCAGCAGAGAGTGCCCCACGCTATAATCGCTGGCGGGGTTCTGCACCCCCAGCATGGGCAACAAGGTAGGCACCACATCCAGGTGGCTGGTGGGCCGCGTCACCACCCCCGGTACATTGCCCGGAAACGCCAGCACCAGCGGGACATGAATTTGCTCGTTATGGAATTCGGAATTGTGCCCCCAACGGCCGTTTTCCATAAACTCTTCCCCGTGATCGCCAGTAACAACCACAATGGTATTGTCCAGCTTCCCGCTCGCCTTCATGAAGCCAAGCACTCGCCCCAATTGCTGATCCAGGTGGTGGGAAGCGTTGACATAACGACGAAAGATACCGGGCATATCCGCCTTCAAATCCATGGTGGCGTAGTTCATCTCTGGCAGATAATCCTTACGGATCACGCTCTCATCCGGGAAATAATAACGCGCATGGGCGGACTCAAAGAACATGAACCCCATGAATGGCATGCCGACTTTTTGTTCGCCGAGAAAATCCAGTAACCGCTCTACATTACGACGATCCCGCTGCCAACCCGGCCCCACATCATCACTGAGCATATCCTTCTCAGGCACCGACACAAACAAGGTTTTGTCGAACTCCGGATAGCTGAAATTGGCACTGGTATACAGCCCCATGTGGTACCCCGCCTGCTGCAACTGCTGCATCAGCAAAGGGGGCTTGCGCTCATCAAGCACACTGAACCAGTAATTGCCGGGCAAACCGTAGAACAGACTAAACAGACCCATTCGGGTGCCATTCCCCCCGCTATAATGCTGGGTAAACCGAATCCCGTGCTGCGCAGAGAATCGCCACAGGTTGGGCATAATCTCCGGTGTCAGCATATCCCAACGCAACGATTCTGCCACTAGCACGAGGAGGTTAGGACGGGGCGCATCGGCACTAACTCGCAATGGCTCCTTCGGGTAATTCAAACGCCCTTTGGCATCGGCTTCCAGACGAGTGCTGCGCACCATAGTTATCCCCCACTTTTCCGCCACCCGGCGAAACGTGGTGGGCTGGTAGAAGGGAATACTCTGGGCCGCCATCAGCACCGGGCGATACCCTTTCAGGTGGCTGACACCGTAGGCCGCACGCTCCCCCACCATGCACAACACCAACAAGGACACCAGCAGCCCCAAGCGCGGCACGGAACGGGAACGCAGCACGTACAGCACAACGCCGTGAATCAGCAGCACCGCCACACAGATAGCGGCCACGGTCCAGGACGTTCCCGCACTGCCGCCCATGGATTCAATTCCACCCGGGGTGGTAATCAGGTTCCAGACAAAGCCATTAATATGAAAGCCGTAAATGGCATAGATCTGACCGTCGACCAACAACAGCATCGTCATCAACGCCGCCAGCACCACCACCCCCACCGCCTGCACACTGCGCCCCGGAAGGTTACCCAACAACCAACCCAGCGCAGCCACCAACAGCACATAGAGGAAAGCGTAACCACTCAGGGCCACGAGCATGAAGAGCAGACTCAGAGACGGCAAGACAACCAGCGTGCCTCGCCCAACCCAGGCGTTGAGAATAAAAAACAACAAGAAAAGAAAGACGTAATAACCGCGCAGGGATATCCTGCCAAGACGCTGCTGGCACATCACAACCACTCATGGAAACAGGGCATAAAAGCCTATTTCCACAAGCTTAAAATGAGCTTAAATCAACCCTCTTTTTGTTCGGCTAACACCGGCCCAGCCACTGCAAATTGTTGTTTTGCGAAGGCCACTCGCTCGGCCACCGGACGGGTTTCGCCTTTGAGGGCCTCAAGTTGTTTTTCAACGATCTGGCAACGGCGCAGCAGGCCATCATCCATGGCAATCTGAATATTCAGGCCTGGGCGGGCATTGAGCTCCAGCATCATCGGCCCATACTCGTGGTCCATGACCAGATCCACACCAAGGTAACCCAACCCGGTTAGGTCATAGCAACGCGCCGCCAGCTCCAGGCATTCCTGCCAGTCCGGCACCGTCAGTCCAGCCACTGGATTAGCCGTATCCGGGTGACGCTCGATCTTGAGGTTGTGCCAGGTGCCATCCAGAGTAACCCCGGACGCCAAATCCAGGCCCACACCAATCGCCCCCTGGTGTAGGTTCGCCTTTCCTTGGGACTGTCGAGTAGGCAGACGCAACATCGCCGCCACCGGGTATCCCTTGAGCACGATAATTCGGATATCCGGCACGCCCTCAAAACTGATCCGGTTGAACAATTCCGTAGAACGAACCCGATACTCGATCAACGCCTGATCGCGATGGCCGCCCAGAGAATAAATGCCGGAAATGATCCCGGAAATATGATGTTCCAACTCTTCCGTGGTAATGATACGCCCGGAGGCAGAACGGAAATAATCTTCAAAGCGGTCGGCAATCACCATAATGCCGTCGCCTCCCGCCCCTTGAGCAGGCTTGATCACGAAATCACGGTGCTGTTCCACTACCCGGTGCAAAGTACTGATGCCCTGCTCTGTGGCGATGGTGCCATACATGTGTGGCACCCGAATCCCCGCATCCAGCGCCATCTTCTTAGTCTGGATCTTGTCGTCCACCAGCGGATACAAGCTGCGCTTATTGTAGCGAAGAATGTAATCGCCGTTCCGTTGGTTAATGCCCATCACACCACGGGCACGCAGGGCTTTTCGGGTTTTAGACCAGAACATTAGTGCTTATCCCCGTCCACCATGGCACGAAAACGCAACAGCTCCGTGAGGCGATAGCCACGGTAATGGCCCATCAATACCATAATGGCCGCCAGGCAAAGCAGCACGCCTGGGAAGGTGAACACGAAATACACCAGCGGCTGCCACACCATCAGCAAGTGGCAGAAAATCGCCGCCACCAGCGTTCCCAGTGCCACTTTCAAGGACTGGGTCCCGCCACGCTCTTCCCAAACGATGGACGTCCGCTCGATCACCATGGTCAGAATCACCATAGGGAACAGCGCCACCGACAAACCTGAACCGATGCCCAGCTTGTAGCCCAGCAGGCTAATCAGTGCCATAGCGATCACCACAAAGGTAAGCACCACGGAAAGCCGGGGCAATAATTGTAATTTAAGATGTTCGAGATAGGAGCGCACAGACAGCCCGATGGCGGTGATGGACGTAAACAACAACACCCCCCAGACCACTTGCGTCTCGCGGAAGGCCAAGGCGATCAACACGGGTGTAAAGGTACCCAGGGTTTCCATACCGATAAGAGAACGGATAAACAGCACCAGCAGTACCCCCACCGGGATCATCACCAGAATGCGGTACAGCTGCTGAGCAGGAAGCGGTAGTTCATACAAGGAGAAATCAATAAAGCTGCTCACGTCTTTCAGACGTAGAGACTGAGCCAACTGCAGCGCGCTCATTTCGTTTTCGTGCACGCTGAAGCTCACATCCGCAGACTTGCCGCCTTCGATATTCAACAGCGGCCCAGGCCCGCTCCACCAAACCAGACGATCATCCGGCAGCCCCTGCTGACCATTGAGCGGGTTGAAATAGAGCCATTCCTTGCCGTTAAAACTACGCAACCAAAGCTCAGGTTGCTGCCCTTGGCTCTCCGCCAGCCGCAAGGTATGCACCGGCTCCGCAGGAATATGCGCCACCGCCAGCAGCAGATCGATCACTTTAGCCCGGTTCTCCGGACTTACATCGCTGCCCAGCAGAAGCTGAACATTATCGTTTTCAAGCTCATTAACCCGCTTGATGGTCTCACTGATAAAGGTTTCCACATCCGCTGAGTGCTGACGAATAGGCTCAAGCAACGCGTCCGCAGCCAGCTTTTCTGGGCCATCCAGAGTAGGCGCAGGCCGGAATTGGGGCCCCGGATCCTTCTCCGGCACATCCGCATAGCGAGGAGTCAACATAAGGCGGTAATAGAGGTACTGATTGCCTTCGGCGCGGCGGGATGACCAAGTAACCTGGCGGTTACCCTTATCCACATTCACATTTACGCCGTAATTATTGGAAATAAAACTCTCGTTAAGAGTGGTATAGCCAGCCCCCAGCGGTGGCACAAACATACGTACTTTGACAGGCTTATTGGCCTTTGCGACAAAAGACACCTGAGAATCGACCACCCAAACCGGGTCTTTCTCATCCTGACTCAGCGGCACATTTTGCACCAACAGCTGATAAGCAATACTTCCGCCGCCCAGCAACAAAAGGAAAACGGCAAGCAACCGCGCTTGCAACTTCACAGAACCCATTATAGCGCCTCGGCAGCCTCCATCGTTTGGTCGTCGCTTTCGACAACATTATCCTTACTGTCCTGACAATCAGGCTCTCCAGCCGCCATTGATAACGACGGGTCCACCAGTGCACCTAACCCTTGCAGAGCCTCGGAGCCCATCAGCAACGGGTAGCGAAACTCACTACGATTTGTCAGGTTAACTTCAACCTGTTCCTGGCGCCGACCCATGCAGATAGTCAACGTCACCACCGGGCGACGACTGTAATCCCGGTCACCGGGCGCCACACTCTCTGCCCGCCGTTTAATGCGCACATGCCCAGATAACGGCAGTTCCACATCATCCCATTGTTCTCTGGTAACACTCCATTCTTCCCGGTCATCACGGTCAATAGCCAAGTCGAACTCAACCATTTCAACACCATCGCGCTCAAAAGTACGGATATAACGAGCGCTTAACGAGCCGGAACCGGCGCCGGTATCCAGCTTGGCCGGTACAGTAATCCCTAACTCCTTGATGTGCACCTTTTCATGCAAGCCATAAATCATTTTACCGGATGCTCCATCGGCCACCGCCGCTAAGGGCGATAAAACCAACAGTAAAGCAAGCAGTGTACGCATCATAACAACCTGATTGTAAAAGCATTACAGCCGAGCCACGGAAGCACGGACCCAACATCTGAGCCTTCTCCCGGAAAATAGTTGCGCCATTCTAGGCGATCATTGGGTCTCTCGCAGGCTCAACGTTGAAATTTTGAACTTGTTCACAATTGCCAATCTTACGATAAAGGCTGACCGGCGGGCTATCACCCACACGCCACGCTGCTATAATGCGCGCCCCTGCGAAACCGCTGGCACGGTTTCGCCCACCATATTTTGGAGCATCACTAGTGATTGAACGTCTGCGCAATATCGCCATCATCGCCCACGTTGACCACGGCAAAACCACCTTGGTGGATAAGCTGTTGCAACAATCTGGCACCCTGGGAGATCGCGCCGGCGACATCGAACGGGTCATGGACTCCAACGATCTGGAAAAAGAGCGGGGCATTACTATCCTGTCCAAAAATACCGCTATCCAGTGGAATGACTATCGCATCAACATCGTAGACACCCCTGGCCACGCCGACTTCGGCGGTGAAGTAGAACGGGTTATGTCTATGGTGGATTCCGTACTACTGCTGGTAGACGCAGTGGACGGCCCCATGCCACAAACCCGCTTCGTGACCCAAAAGGCGTTCGCCGCCGGCCTTAAGCCGATTGTCGTGATCAACAAAATCGACCGCCCTGGTTCCCGCCCGGACTGGGTAATGGATCAGGTCTTCGATCTGTTCGATAACCTGGGCGCCACCGACGAGCAGCTGGACTTCCCGGTGATTTACGCCTCGGCCCTGAACGGCATTGCCGGCCTGGAGGCGGATGACTTGGCCGACGACATGACCCCGCTGCTGCAAGCCATCGTCGACAAAGTTGACTACCCCAACGTCGATGCGGACGGCCCTTTCCAGATGCAAATTTCCTCTCTGGATTACAACAGCTACCTAGGCATCGTCGGCATTGGCCGCGTTAAGCGCGGCAACATCAAGGCCAACAGCCCGGTGAAAGTGATCGGCGCCGACGGCAATGTCCGTAACGGTAAGATCCTCACCATCATGGGCTACCATGGCCTGGAGCGTGTCGATGCCAGCACAGCCTCCGCCGGCGAGATTGTCTGCATCACCGGTCTGGATCCGCTGAACATCTCCGACACCCTGTGCGACCCGTTAAACGTGGAAGCTCTGACGCCGCTGAGCGTGGATGAACCCACCGTAAGCATGTTTTTCCACGTAAACACCTCGCCGTTTGCCGGCCAAGACGGCAAGTTCGTTACTAGCCGTCAGATCCGTGAGCGTCTGGAAGCCGAACTCAAACACAACGTGGCATTGCGCGTAGAAGAAACCGGCAGCGCCGATCAATTCCGCGTTTCCGGTCGTGGCGAACTGCACTTGTCAGTACTGATCGAGAACATGCGTCGTGAAGGCTTCGAACTTGCCGTCGGTCGCCCACAGGTGATCATCCGCGAAGAAGACGGGGTAAAGCAGGAACCCTACGAAACCGTCGTCGCCGACGTGGAAGAACAGCATCAGGGCTCCATCATGGAGCATCTGGGTTTACGCAAAGCCGAAATGACCAACATGGAACCGGACGGTAAAGGCCGAGTTCGCCTGGAATTCCTGGTGCCTAGCCGTGGCCTGATCGGTTTCCGTAGCCAGTTCCTGACTCTGACCTCCGGTACCGGCATCCTTAACAGCACCTTCAGCCACTACGGCGAGCACAAAGCCGGCGACATGGCCAAGCGCATCAACGGTGTGCTGGTATCCATGGTTAAAGGTAAGGTGCTGGGCTTCGCCCTGTTCAACCTGCAGGAACGTGGCCGCATGCTGATCGACCCGAACGTGGATGTGTACGAAGGCCAGATCATCGGTATCCACAGCCGTGGCAACGACCTGGTGGTTAACCCCACCAAAGGTAAGCAGCTGACCAACATGCGCGCCTCCGGCACCGATGAGAACATCGTTCTCACCCCGCCGATCCGTTTCAGCCTGGAACAAGCGCTGGACTTCATCGAAGACGACGAGCTGGTGGAAGTCACCCCCAACTCCCTACGTATTCGCAAGAAGCTGCTCACCGAAACCGAGCGCAAGCGCGCCGGGCGGTAATTAAGAGCCGCAACAGGCTAGACCTAAAAAACGCCACGTCTAAAACGTGGCGTTTTTTTTTGCATCCAGAGCACCCTCAACGCAATAACATCAGCATCAACACCGCACCGATTACCATCCCTACCAGCAAACCCGCCAGAAAGCCCTGCCCGGCCAGCGGTGTGGGAGCGGTGGCTGGCGACACCACCTCTCGGTCCGCAGGCTGACTGGCCTCAAACTCGGCGATCACCTCCAGGGCGCGGTCTTCATCGTTCGCGGCCACCCACACCGTCGACAACCCCGCCGCCGGTAACTCACCCATGCCACCTTGCAACATATCGCCATGCACCTGTGCCATAACCCCCACCTGATCCAGCAAATTGGCCAGCATATGGGCTTCAATCATGTGGCGCGCCTGAAACACACACTTCACCGGGCTATCTCCATCATGGGTTCACTGGGGCTTTCTCCACCACATCCAGCAACGGATACCGCAAACTACGGCCACACCATAGGGCGCCGCGTAAAAAGCGACCCCAGTTTGTCCTGCGGGGCGGGCTCCCCGCAACCGCCCAATAAAAGCAACAACGCCAAGCCCGCGTATTCCACATCATCATCCATGTCCTGTTATTCTTGTCGTCGTTTTAACCTAACGCCGATCAGCCTCATTTCCCCCGCCAAGGCCAAACCCGACATGCTACACATTGCCCTGTTCGAACCGGAAATCCCCCCCAACACTGGCAACATTATCCGTCTAGCCGCCAACACCGGCGCTCAGCTGCACTTGATTGAACCGTTGGGGTTTTCCCTAGAAGAAAAAAAACTGCGCCGCGCCGGCCTCGACTACAGCGAGTTTGCCGCATTACAGGTGCACCGGGATTTTTCCGCATTCCAGGAAAGCGTCGTCGGCCAACGGCTATTCGCCATGACCACCAAAGGCAGCCGCCCTCATAGCCAAGCGTGTTTTCAGGACGGGGATGTTCTGCTGTTCGGCCCGGAAACCCGTGGCTTGCCGGAGCAAATTCTCGACAGCCTGCCCGCGACACAAAGGCTTCGCCTGCCCATGGTGGCCGAGAGCCGTAGCCTGAACCTGAGCAACGCCGTTGCCGTCACACTTTATGAAGCATGGCGACAGCTGGGGTACCTTGGAGCAATTGATAATTGATCGCTACGCGCTCCAGGCCTCGGCCGCCCCTGAAATGCAAGAGGCCGCACCCAAACTTGGGCGCGGCCTCTTGCATTAGAAGACAACGAAAACGCCAATGCGCGCCGTTATCCATTCTTTATTTTCAACAATTAAACCATTACTGAACGGTCTCACCAGCGGCAGCTGCGTTGCCTTGCTGCTGATCACGCTGCTGTTGATACAGCGCATCGAAGTTGATCGGTTGCAGCACCATTTGCGGGAATGAGCCTTTCGCAACCAGGTCCGATACCACTTCACGGACATATGGGAACAACAGATTAGGGCAATAGGCGCCCAGAAGCTGAGCACGCTCTTCACCGTCAATGCCTTTCACAGTGAATATCCCAGCCTGCTTTACTTCTACCAAATAAAACGTCTTTTCTTCAGCTTCGTCCTTGGCGGTCACCGTCACGGTAATTTCCACTTCGAACTCATCGCCTTCACCAACGCGACGGGCACTGTTGTTCAGCTGCACGTTCACCTTAGGCTTCCATTCCTGCAGGAACACTTCCGGTGCCCCCGGGCACTCGAACGAGGTGTCTTTGAGGTAGATACGCTGCAGTTGGAAAACCTGTTGCTGTTCATCAGCCATATTCTTCTCCTGTTACTGATCCGCTCCGAGCAGAGCATCGAGCGCCCCCGCTCGCTCTAGAGCAAAAAGTTCATCACAGCCACCGACGGCGTGATCATTAATGAAAATCTGCGGCACCGTCCGGCCACCGCCACGCTGCATCATGACTGCACGTTGCTGGGGCTCACGATCCACATCGGTATCCTCAAACGCCACATTCTTGCTGTTAAGTAACTGCTTGGCACGCACGCAAAACGGGCACCAAGAGGTGGTATACAGCTCGACTCTGGCCATCCTTGTCTCCTGCTTACGCTTTGACTACCGGCAGGCTCGCTGAACGCCATGCATTCAAGCCACCCTGAATGCGATACAGGTCGGAAAACCCCTTGGTTCGCAGCTGACGACCAAGATGTGAGGCCTTTGTTCCCATATCACAAGTCAGGATGAGGGGTTTGTCCTTGTATTTTTCCAGCTCTGCAATACGATCAATCGCCTGCCCGGCGGGAATATTGATGCTACCGGCGATATGCCCGGCTCGGAATTCATCGCTGTCACGCAAATCCACGATCACCGCATCCTTCTGGTTCACCATATTGGTAGCCAGCTGCGGCGTGAGGGATTGACCGCCACGGCGGGATTCAAGCACAAAGAACAGTGCCCACAACAGGAAAAAGGCGGACACCAGAATATAATGGTTGCTGGCGAATTCAATCAGGTTGCCCATGGAGACCCCGGTTCATTAGCGTTGGCTCTATCGACGCCAACTCTGCGGCGCCACTGCTTCCCTCCGGTAAGAAAGCCGAAGGAAAATCGGCGCCAAGTATACACATCCCCGGGCCGTTAAGGTAAAACCCCCGCCATGACCCGACAATTACTGCTGCGTTTACTGCTAGCCACCCTGCCCTCCCTGCTGCTTCCTGTTAGCGGAGCGGCAGACAGTGCGCCCAGCAAAGCGGAGCTGAAAGAACTAAAATCGCGCATCAGTGAATTGAGTGACGCTCAGAGCCGCGAGCTGCGCGAACGTGACTCCGTGCAGGCCAACCTGCGCAAGACAGAACTGCGCATCAGCCGACTAACCCGAGAGCAGAGAGCGCTAGAGAAAAAGGCCAGCAAGGCACAGCAACGCCTTAACGCTCTGGAAGCTGAGCAGGCAACCCTGGCCGCAGAAAAACGCACCCAACTAGACTGGCTGGGCAAAACCGTACGTGCCAGTTACCAGGCCGGCCGCCAGGAGCGCATCAAATTGCTGCTCAATCAGGAAAAACCAGACCAGATCGCCCGCCTGTTGCGCTATCAAGAATACTACCAACGCGCCCGCAGTGACCGACTCAAAGCCGTAAACGGCGAACTGGACGAACTCAAGGCTATTGCCCTGCGCGTGGACAAAGCCCGACAAACGCTACTGAATCAACACACCGATCTGCAACGTCATGCCCGTAAACTTCAAGGCGCCCAAAAAGAGCGCCAAACGACCCTCGCTGCCTTGAACCGCTCGTTGGAAGATCGCGGAAACAACCTCAACCAGCTGAAGGCCGACCAGCAGCAGCTGCAAAAGCTACTGCAAGACATGCAGCGCAGCCTCAATGGCATTCCTGCAGACCTAGGTGGCACGCCGTTCAACAAACTGGCAGGCAAACTCCCTTGGCCACTACAAGCACGTATCTCCACCGGTTATAACAGCCGGCGGGAAGGGTCCCTGCGTTGGCAAGGGGTGATACTGAATGCCTCGCCCGGCACCCCGGTCAGGGCAGTGCATTCTGGCCGCGTTGTGTTTGCTGATTGGCTGCGCGGCTACGGCCTGCTCACGATCGTCGATCATGGCAGCGGCTACCTAACACTCTATGGGTATAACCAGAGCCTGCTCCGCGATGTGGGAGAATGGGTTTCTGCAGGGGATAGCCTTGCTCTGGCGGGTAGTTCTGGCGGCAACCGAACTAGCGGGCTGTACTTCGAGATACGCCACCGCGGCAAGGCCGTGGACCCCACACGCTGGTGCAATCAGCGTGTTACACTGCCGCCATTGGCGCAAAATTGATGATGATTATTGAAATGTGCGCACCTTACCTGCGCGCACTGGGGATCCTGAATGCCAACAACAATCCTGCCGACGCTACGCTCTATTTTAATCTCGGGCCTATTTGCTCTTGCCCCTTTTTCCGCACTACACGCCCAAGATCCGGCCTTAGACGAGCAGGCTCGACAGCAGGGCGTCCCCGTCGATGAACTCCGCGCTTTTGCCGAAGTCATGGAGCGTATTCGCGCCACCTATATTGAAGAGGTAGACGACAACGAGCTTCTGGAGTCCGCTATTCGCGGCATGCTCAACGAGCTAGATCCGCACTCCAGCTACCTAACGCCAGACCAGTTCGAAGATCTACAAGTCACCACCACCGGTGAGTTCGGCGGCTTAGGCATTGAAGTCACCATGGAAGATGGCTTTGTTAAAGTCATCACGCCGATAGACGACACCCCTGCCAGCGAGGCGGGCATTCAAGCGGGCGACCTGATCCTTAAAATTGACGACACCTTCGTAAAAGGGCTCACTCTCAGTGAATCTATTGAGCTAATGCGCGGGGAAATCGGCACCAAAATTACGCTAATGGTACTCAGCGAAGGCGAAGAAAAGCCACGCCAGGTGAGCCTCACCCGCGACCGCATTCAGACCCACAGCGTGAAATCAAAAATGCTTGAGCCAGGCCTTGGCTATCTTCGCATCTCCCAGTTCCAGAACAACACGGGAGAAGATGCGCGTAAGGAATTGGCAAAACTCAACAAAGACACCCCCCTTACCGGCCTGATTCTCGACCTGCGCAATAACCCTGGCGGAGTCCTCAACGGCGCCGTTGAAGTCACCGACCTGTTCCTAGATAACGGCCTGGTGGTTTACACCCAAGGCCGGGACAAAACGAGCCGCAACGATTTGGAATCACGACCTGGCGACGCACTGAACGGCAAACCGCTAGTGGTACTAGTTAACGGTGGCAGTGCCTCCGCTTCAGAAATCGTGGCCGGCGCTCTGCAAGACCAGAAGCGCGCCGTTGTGGTGGGCAATCGCACGTTTGGTAAAGGCTCGGTACAAAGCGTGCTGCCATTGAGCAAGGACCGTGCCCTTAAGCTCACCACCGCCCGCTACTACACGCCAAAAGGCCGCTCTATTCAAGCAGAGGGCATCGAGCCTGACATTGAGGTGGACGTCGTTACCAAGCTTGAAGTGCGTAAAGACATGTATTTGCGCGAAGCCGACCTGCCGCGCCATCTAGATAACGAAAACGGAGGCAGCGAGAAGCAACAAAAAGCCGGTTCCCTGGCCCAGGAAGATTATGCTCTGGCCCAAGCACTCTCGATTCTTAAAGGCATCGTCTTGACCCAACGCCCAGCCATGCCCTGATGGCAAGACGCATACTGACCCTAGCCTTTCTCCTGCCCGGGCTATTGATAAGCAGCGTTAGCGGCTTAGCGGCTCCGCGCATTGCCATTATCATCGACGACCTAGGCTACAGTCGCCAGCAAGGACAGGCCATTATCGACCTGCCCGCACCGGTGGCCTGTGCCGTCATTCCTTTTTCTCCCCACGGGCGTCGGCTCGCGGAACGGGCTAGCCTGGCGGGCAAGGAAGTGCTGGTGCACATGCCTATGGCCACGCAAGGCCACCAAAAACTCGACCGCGGTGGCCTGCAAAATGGAATGGATGAACCTCAGTTACTGGAGGCCGTTCGTCAGGCCCTGGGCCAAATTCCACAAGCCCGCGGGCTGAATAATCATATGGGCAGCGCGCTCACCGAACAGCCACAAACCATGGGTTGGTTAATGGCCGAACTAAAAGCGCACCAGCTTTTCTTTGTGGACAGCCGCACCAGCAGCCACACCGTGGCGCAGCAGGTGGCCCAGCAAGTGGGACTACCCAACGCTCGGCGCGATGTCTTTCTGGATAACAACCGCAACCCAGTGAGCATCAATCAGCAATTTAACCGACTGATACGACTGGCCCGGCAGCACGGCCAGGCCATCGCTATCGGCCACCCGTACCCGGAAACCGTACATTATCTGCAACAGGTTTTACCGTTGATGGAAGAGGCCGGCATTGATGTGGTGCCCGTATCCTCCTTGCTTAGCACCCCAGCGGTGACCACGGCCACCAGCCAGGCGAGCGTTAACATCCGCCCTTAAGCCCGATTTTTACCAAATGCGGGGCTGGCATAACCAACCACCAGGAAGTCTAAACGCCAACATCCGCACGAGTAGCGACAGCCCAATCTCAATCGAGCGCGCTCGACCCACCACAACGCGCCCCTGATTTTTATGCTTCTATCCGGGAGCTGTGAGCCCAAGCCAAGAGAAAAGTGGGGCTAATTTATGACCAGTACGCAACGCTCTAAAGTGATGACAGGAAGGGTGTAATCCGCCCGACAAGAAGAAAACACCGGTTAGCCTAGGCGCATTTCCACGCCGGCAGACTGCATAAACTCCTTGGCTTGCTGCACTGAATACTCTCCGAAATGGAAAATCGACGCCGCCAACACCGCATCAGCACCGCCCTGCTGCACACCATCAACCAAGTGCTGTAGGTTGCCAACCCCGCCAGAGGCAATCACCGGGACTGGGACCGCATCGGCAATGGCTCGAGTCAGCGCAATATCAAAACCATTCTTGGTGCCATCGCGGTCCATGCTGGTCAACAGAATTTCACCCGCGCCGTAGTCGGTCATTTTCCGGGCCCATTCCACCGCATCCAGCCCAGTGGGTTTACGACCGCCGTGGGTGAAGATTTCCCAGCGGTTGGTATCGCTTTCCGCGCTGACTTTTTTCGCATCAATCGCCACCACAATACATTGGGAACCAAACCGCTCCGCCGCCTCACGAACAAACTCCGGGTTATGCACCGCGGCAGAGTTGATCGCCACCTTGTCGGCACCGGCATTCAGCAAGTTACGAATATCCTCCAACGCACGCACACCGCCACCCACGGTCAGCGGGATAAACACCTGGCTGGCGATCTGTTCCACCGTGTGCAGGGTGGTATCGCGCTCTTGATGGCTGGCGGTGATGTCCAAAAAGGTAATTTCATCCGCCCCAGCGTCGTTATAGCGCTTGGCAATTTCCACCGGGTCACCGGCGTCACGGATATCCACGAATTGCACGCCCTTGACCACTCGGCCGGCGTCCACATCCAGACACGGAATAATGCGTTTGGCTAAACCCATAATACGTCCCCGGCGCTCAGGCGCCGCTCAACTCATCGGACAACGCCTGACCATCGGCAAAGTCCAGGGTGTTCTCATAGATGGCACGGCCCGTGATAGCACCACTGATGCCCTGATCGGCCACTGCACACAGGTTGCGCACGTCATCAAGATTGGTAATGCCGCCGGAAGCGATCACCGGGATCGACATGGACTGGGCCAAGCGCACAGTGGCGTCCACATTCACCCCCTGCAACATGCCATCACGGCTGATGTCGGTGTAGACGATGGCCGAAACGCCATCGTTCTCGAATTGTTTCGCCAGGTCGATCACATCCACATCGGTGACATTGGCCCAGCCATCGGTGGCCACCTTGCCGTCTTTCGCGTCCAGACCCACGATAATGTGGCCGGGGAACTGCTCGCACATGGCTTTCACGAAAGCCGGCTCATTCACGGCCTTGGTGCCGATGATCACCCACTGCACCCCGGCATCTAGATAAGCCTGAATGATTTCCGGGCTGCGGATGCCACCCCCAATCTGGATCGGTAAATCCGGGTGCGCCTTGGCAATCGCTTTGACGATATCGCCGTTCACCGGCTCACCGGCAAAGGCCCCATTCAAGTCGACCAAATGCAAGCGGCGGGCACCCCGCTCCACCCAATGGCTGGCAACGGCCACCGGATCTTCGGAAAACACCGTATCGTCTTCCATCCGCCCTTGCTTAAGGCGCACACATTTACCGTCTTTCAGATCAATGGCGGGAATCAGTAACATCAGAATCTCTTCATTTAAATTCATGGAAATCGGCATCCCTCCCCCGCCGCGCCCGTTATACGAACACCGTAGAGAGAAACCCTAGCGTGCAAGCCTGCTGTCTTTTATGGCTGCCAGCGCAGGAAGTTTTCCAACAGGGCTAGGCCTGCATCCGCGCTTTTTTCCGGGTGGAACTGCACCGCAAACACGTTGCCTTGAACCGCGGCTGCCGCAAAACTCAAACCATAATCACAGCGCCCTGCCACAGCGTCATCGGGCAGGCCGGTAACGCAGTAACTGTGCACAAAATAAAACCGGGTATGGTTGTCGATACCGGCCCACATAGGATGG
Source organism: Alcanivorax sp. 97CO-5 (assembly GCF_000524665.1). Classification (NCBI taxonomy): domain Bacteria; kingdom Pseudomonadati; phylum Pseudomonadota; class Gammaproteobacteria; order Oceanospirillales; family Alcanivoracaceae; genus Alcanivorax; species Alcanivorax sp. 97CO-5. The sequence goes on along the minus strand of NZ_KI965883.1, from coordinate 8,418 downwards.
GCCATGCACTGCTGTACCTGGTTCCAGCCCATGTGCGGCACTTTCAAGCGAACACCGGTATCGCTGAACTGCTCACCGAAAAAAGTCACCTGGCCGTCGAAGATGCCCAGGCAATCCACCCCGTGATTTTCTTCACTACGGGCCATCATTGCCTGCATCCCGACACAGATGCCCAACAGCGGTTTGCCCGCCGCCGCCACATCACGGATGGCCTGATCCAGGCCGGTGTCTTTCAGAACCGCGATGCAGTCACGAATAGCACCCACACCAGGAAAAACCACCCGGTCCGCTGCACGCACCTGCGCCGGATCGCCGGTAATAATGATTTTCTGGCCATCGGCGACTTTCTCCAGCGCCTTACCTGCGGAGTGCAGGTTACCCATTCCGTAATCAATAACGGCAACGACTTCGCTCATACTCGGGGCTGTCCTTGTAATTGCTACTGGGCTGCTTACTGGCTATCGCCACTTTCGCTCAGGGTGCCCTTCGTGGAGGGCGTAATACCATCCATACGAGGATCAGGCTCTACGGCCATACGCAGTGCACGGCCAAACGCCTTAAAGACGGTCTCGGCCTGGTGATGCGCGTTTTTGCCGCGAAGGTTATCAATATGCAGGGTAATCATGGCGTGGTTCACGAAGCCCTGGAAAAATTCATAGAACAGATCCACATCAAAGCCGCCAATGCTGCCTCGCGTAAATTCCACAAACATCTCCAGCCCAGGCCGGCCAGACAGATCCAGCACCACCCGTGACAGCGCTTCATCCAGCGGCACATAGGCATGGCCGTAACGGCGAACGCCTTTTTTATCACCGACAGCCTTGGCGAAGGCCTGCCCAAGGGTGATACCGATATCTTCCACCGTGTGGTGGGCATCGATGTGCAGATCACCCTTGGCTTTGATATCCAAATCAACCAGGCCATGACGGGCCACCTGATCCAGCATGTGCTCAAGGAACGGCAAACCCGTATCCAGCGTGCACTGGCCGGTACCATCCAGATTGATAGTGGCTTGAATCTGGGTTTCCAGGGTGTTGCGCTCTACGGTAGCGCTTCGCTTGCTCATCTATACCTCCCAGGCATTGGACCGGCTATTATACGCACCCCAACAGGACCTAACCAGCGGAGAGGACAGATGCCGATCAGCGTAGAAGCCCACACCCTTAGCGAAAATCAGTGTGAGGCCTTTGCCAAGGTGCTTCGTGATGCGCCGCAATACCGCCAGAAGCTAGCCGATGCGGTCGCCAGCGGACAAGGGCGGTTGTTCGCCGCCCACTTCAATGGCCAGCGTGTCGCTATTGCACTCATAGAAGAAAAACAGCCCCAACTGGCCTGGATGGTAGTGCACCCAGCCACTCAAGGGCGAGGCGTAGGCAAGGATTTCCTACGCTTAATCGGTCAACAGCTGGGGGAAAATCTGACGCTGCCAGACCACTGTCAGACACAACGGTCGCTATAGTTAAGCCAACGGCAACTGAATATGCAGAGCAAAGCCCCGCCCGGGGCCGTCGCTCTCAGCCCACAACGCGCCGCCCACTTGTTCAATCATTACCCGCGCCATGGCCAGCGATAAGCCGAACCCTTCTTCGTGGTGCCGTGAGCCCATCACGAAAAACGGCTCTAGAATCTTTTCCAGCTGGTCTGCTGTGGCGCCTCTGCCCTCATCGCGAATGCAAAGTTCTGCATGCTCTGCGGATGCATCTACTGTGCTTGTGATGTCCACACAGTCACCCTCAGCGCTGAACCGCAGGGCATTATCCAGCGCCATAGACAGCACCTCACTCAATTCACCCTCGCAAGCACGCACCTGTAGATTCGGGCTAACCCGATTACGCACCACCACGCCACATTCCGTTATCCGCTCCGCCTGCTCACGGAGAATGGCGTCCAACATCCACATGGGCTGGCAACGCCCCTGTAGCGGCGGCTGATCACGGTCGGAAAGGTCGAAGTAGCGCAATGACGTGCTGACGATACCGGTAAGTCGCCGCTGCCCCTTGCGCACCATGGCCCATACGTCCACATCTTTGTCGCCCTGCCCCTGCCCTGATTGCCCCAAGGAGTCCGCCGCGCCAATCCAATTGATCGGCGTATTCAGTTCGTGGCTGATGTATTGCAAGAACATGGATTTATCCTGGTTCATCTGCTCAATATCCGCCAGGTGCCGCTCCAAATTCTGTTGCGCCTCAACAGACAACTGCTTGCTCTCGCTTTCCAGAAAACGGATCCGGTCACCCAGCGCTAGCGACAACATCACCACCACCCACAACGCGCCAAAATGCAGCAAATAAGGAACAATCACGCTATAGGGAATTAATCCTAGGTTGCCCAAGGCATACAAAAACACAGCGAGCAAGAACACGGACCAAGCCAACACATACAAGCGCGCTACGCGGAACCCCTGGCGCCAGACCACCCAACCCAACCAGCTGAATAACACCACCGTTATCATCACCATCACCGTGGACAAGTGGTAGGAGTACGGTGGCGGTATCACCCACTGCAACAGGAACGCCAGCCCGATCAATATCAGGTAATGTTTCAGCAACCGATCATAACGAGGGAAACGCTGTGCCAGCTGCAAGAACTGCCGTGAATACAGCGCCAGCGACAACCCGCAAATATACGTGGTCAGCCAAAAATATTCGTTAACTTTGGGATTGTCTGGCCACAGATACTGCAGCCCGAAGCCGCTCACGCAGATATTGAAAAAAAGCACCCCGGTGAGGAACACCACAAAATGCAGGTGCACATTGTCACGCAGAGACAGAAAGAGCAGCAGATTGTAAATCAACATGATGGTCAGGGAACCGTAGAACAATCCCTGAAGCAACTGCTCGATATAGGTGTATTCCACCAGCCCCTTCGCACTGTACAGCATAGGCATCATGTTCAGGGCGCCTTTACCGCGCACCTTAATATAGTACTCACTCACCCCGTCAGGCAGTGCGTCCAGGTTGAACACGAAAGCACGGTGATCCATGGGCCGACTACCGAATGAGCGGGTATCTCCCACTGCATATTTACGGAACTCACCATCGGCTTGTGGCACAAACAGCGTCAGCTCATCGAGAATGGGATAGCGCTCTACCAGAAACCAGCTACGCCCATCCATCTGGCTGGCATTCACCTGAAAACGCAGCCAGATAGTGCTTTTGGTGAAGCCAAAGTTCAGCGTATCACTGTCGTTTTTGCGAAACCGGCTGGCGAACTGGTCCCGGATCTGGCTCAAGGTCCAGTTTCCTTCCGGGTCCTCCAGCACTTCGACCTGGGCCCCCAGCTGAACACTGTCACCTGCCGAAGCAAGCGCAATAGGCTCAGCACGCACTATTGCCCCAACCATAAGCAGCAGCATCAAGGCAGCAACATGGAACTTTCGCAAACGCTCTTCCCCTAACTCACAATAACAATCACGAATAATGCTACGGTATGGTCAGTGAATTCCCACTGCTATAATCACGATCCAATGACCAACGCGCAAGGAGTGCTCCATGGGACGCCTGTTAAAAATTTTGCTGATCACTTTATTTACCATCATTGTGCTATTAGCCATTGCTGTTTTTGTGATCACGCAGGTGATTGACCCCAACGAATTTAAGCCAGAAATCGAGAAGCAGGCGCAAGAGCAGGCCAACCTGACCTTAGATATTCAAGGCGACCTAGCGTGGCAGTTTTGGCCCTCTCTAGGCGTCAGCCTAGGCCGCACAGAAGCGCGCATCGCCGATGAAGAGGCCCTATTCGCTGCACTCGATGAGGCCAGTGTCAGCGTCGCAGTGCTACCACTACTGTATGGTCAGGTGGAAATGGATGGTATTACTCTGGCTGGCTTGGATGTCAATTTGGTTGATGGCCCTGATGGCGCCAACTGGGAACAAATCGGCCCGCAGACACCCGCAGAAGACACCGCAAAGGCAGAGGAACCGGCCAACGCAGAGGAAGATAGCAGCAGCTTCGACATTCCCCTCACTATCCCCACGGTTGTGGTCAGCGACGGCAAGGTCCGCTACCGCAATACCGCTGACAGCACGGATATCGTGGTCGAGCACTTCAACCTGAACGCCCAAGACGTAAACCTGGACGAGCCTTTCCCTCTCCAGCTATCCCTGCGCTATCAAGACCAAAGCGACATGCGAGTGGACATGAATTTGGACACCGTTTTATCCGCCGATCTCGACAACAACCACTTTCTCCTCAATCCGATGAAACTGGATGCCAACATCGCTGGCGCCACCACTATGCCGGTGGATGTGCACCTGGAACAGAATTTTGAGGTAAACCTAGACGAAGACACGGCCTCCATTAAGGATCTCCTGCTGCAAGCCGCCGGCACAGAGACTAAAGGTAATGTTGAGATCACCGCACTCACCGGTGACATGCAGCTCAGCGGCAAACTGGCCACCGCGCCTTTCGATGCCAACAAAGTACTGGAAGCCATTGGCGAGGCCCCCATCGAAACCACCGACAGCCAAGCACTGAGCAACATTGCCCTAGAGGCCACCTTGGGCGGCGAGCCCGGCAGCGTCATGGCCAGCCCGCTCACCGTGACCCTGGATGACAGCACCCTCCGTGGGAGCGCTGGTCTAGCCAGCCTGGAAAGCGGAAAAATCGTCTTTGATCTGACGCTCGATAAAATCACTCTAGATGGCTACATGCCTCCCGCCAGCGGCGAAACTGAAACCGCGGCACCTGGCGGCGGCAAAACCGGCGGCACCAATAGCCTCAGCGACGCAGAATTGATCCCCGTGGACACGCTGCGCCCATTACGGGTAGACGGTAAACTGGCCATCGGCAGTCTCAACTATGACGGCATCAGCGCCAGCGATATGAAATTTGCGGTTACCGCCAACAACGGCGTCCTCAAATTGACCCAAGCCACCGGCAACACCCTGGGCGGCAGTTTCAGCGCCAACGGCACGCTAAATGTCGCCGGCAGCACCCCAAAAATTTCGGCCACTAACAAAATCAGCAGCGTACAAATTCAGCCCATCGCCCAGATGGCACTCGACGACGATCTCGCCAAGGGTATTTTTTCCATGTCCGGCAGCTACAGCGCTAGTGGCAACAGTGAAAAAGCACTGATGAACTCCGCCAAAGGCAACATCGATCTAAGCCTGGCTGACGCCACTGTGCGCGGCCTGAACCTGTACGACACCCTGGTAGGTGGCGTGAACGACATGTTGGGTCAATTTCAGGGATTAGCAGCCGCCCTAATTCCCAACCAAGAATCGGGCAAGCTGCCTTCCGCCCTATCCGAAGACACCAAAATTCTTGACCTTAAAACCAAGGCTCGGCTGGACAAGAACGTAGCCTATCTCGACAGTCTCAATGCCACCCTCAGCAAGGGTGAATTAAGCGGTAACGGCTGGATGAACATACTCAACCAAGACTTCGACCTGAAAATTGGCATGCAGTCACCAGAGTTGGGCACATCCAAGTATTTGCAAGGCACCACCTGGCCACTACGTTGTGAAGGCAACCTAGGCGGCAGCCCGGCCAAATGGTGCGGCCCTGACAAGGATGGCTTCAAGGACATTGGTAAACAGGTCGCCGCTAACGCCACCAAGGACAAGCTAAAAGACAAATTCGGCATTGAAGGTGAGGGGGACACCACCGAAGAAATCCTCAAGGATGCCGCACAAAAGAAAGCCAAGGACGAAATCAACAAACAGCTACAGGACGGCCTAAAGAAACTGTTTAATTAAAAACCGCTGTGTATTTCACACGCACGCGGCCGCTAAACCGAACCGCAATCGTAGGGCGAAAGCAAACCAACGTCAGCTTTCGCCCTACCCACCCGGAAGTCCATGCCTAAATACTCATTGAGTCCCGAGCATTTCAGCCAGGCGCTCCTCGACTGGTACGACCAGCATGGCCGTCAAGACCTTCCTTGGCAGCACCCTCGCACGCCTTATCAGGTGTGGATATCGGAAATCATGCTGCAACAAACCCAAGTGAACACGGTGATTCCCTACTTCCAGCGGTTCATGGAGCACTTTCCGGATGTCAAAACGCTGGCGCTGGCCAAACAGGATGAAGTCCTACACCTGTGGACCGGCCTCGGCTACTACGCCCGCGCCCGCAACCTCCACAAATGTGCGCAGCAATTACTGGAGAACTACGCAGGTGATTTCCCCAACACCGTAGAAGAAGTGGCCACACTCCCCGGCATCGGCCCCTCCACGGCCGGGGCTATCCTTGCCCAGAGCCGCGGCATTCGCGCTCCCATCCTCGACGGCAACGTTAAACGGGTGCTGGCCCGACTGCATGCCGTACCTGGCTGGCCCGGCAAGAAACCTGTGGAAAGCCGGCTATGGGAGCTGGCCGAGCACTACACACCCGACCACCGACTGGCAGACTACACCCAGGCGATCATGGACCTGGGAGCGACCCTGTGTCGACGCAGCACCCCCGACTGCACCGCCTGCCCAGTGAAAACCGGGTGCCAAGCCCATGCCAACGGCAACCCCCAGGACTACCCCGGCAAAAAGCCGAAAAAAACCCTGCCGGTGCGCACCACCGTCATGCTTATCTTGCGTGACAGGGAGGGTCAGGTCTGGCTGGAACAGCGCCCCCAGCAAGGCATCTGGGGCGGCCTGTGGTGCTTCCCGCAAACCTGTGCCATGGAACAGGTACACCATGCCCTTCAAACCCGCGCTTTTGATGCCCGTGGCGACACCCAACAGCTGCCCCCCTTTCGGCACACTTTCAGCCACTACCACCTGGATATCGAGCCGCTGGAAGTGGCCGTGGACACAGCCGGCCCCTGTGACAATAATGGCCGCTGGGTAAACCCACAAAACCCCGGGAAATTGGGGCTGGCAGCCCCTGTGAAAAAGCTGCTAGCCAGCTTGTCCGCACCACGGCAAGCCCGCATGTTATAGTCGCCCCAAACCTCCATTCAGACCAAGCATTCCCACGGAGACGTTATGAGCCGCACGGTTTTCTGCCGCAAATACCAAAGCGACATGGAAGGTCTGCCCCGTCCACCCTTCCCAGGCCCCAAGGGGCAGGACATCTTCGACCATGTATCCCAGCAAGCCTGGAAGGAATGGCTTCACGAACAAACCATGCTCATCAACGAAAAACACCTGAACGTGATGGACCCGGAAGCCAAACGCTTCCTTGATGAGCAACGTGATCGTTTTCTGAACAATGAAAACTACGAAAAAGCAGAGGGATACGTTCCACCTGCTCACGATGCGAACAAATAAACGCCCATGGCTTGACGACTTCGATCCAAGCCGCTTTAATACGCGCCCTGATTGCCCGGATAGCTCAGTCGGTAGAGCAGAGGATTGAAAATCCTCGTGTCGGTGGTTCGATTCCGCCTCCGGGCACCAAATTGCAGTCCTAGAGGTTCCTGCCTCGCCTTTAAAGCCTCTGATTGCACAACGATCAGGGGCTTTTTTGTGTCTAATACAATCCTAACGAGTCCATTGAAATACAAGAGTATTTTTGTGGGTACTCCACCCCTTCCCTCTTTGAGATACCCGCAAATGAAGCTGCCGGACACAGCCATCTGAAATGGCCGAACTGAATCACCACCATTCGCTAGACACTAGCCAGCCGCTCTTTGTACTACCCCGACTGCTGTAAATCTTTCGCTGTACCCTCACGCGTTTCAGGAACCGGAAAAAGCTCTCAGCGACGGCATGATCGTGGCTGCTCCCCGGCGCGAGAACAGATTCAGAACCACAGCCAGATACAGCCGACCTTCGTGGGTACGGATATAAGCGATGTCCGTCACCCAACCTGCACTTGGCGTATCTAGACTGAACTGCCGCTACAGGCGTGTCAGCGTCGCACTGTGCATTCCGCCTGCTTTGTATCACGGCTTTTAAGAGGTCAGGCGCTTCGCTAACGCGCTTGAGCGCCTCCTGAAGTCGCCCCCCTGCTCATCGACCTTCATTGTTCGCTGAAGCGTTCGGCATAGCACCATCGGGAAGGTGAGCTTCAGTTGATTGGAATCAAAATGAATCCATCCAAGCAAAATAAACAGGGGATGCGGCTTGGTACGTGAGTCTGGATGGCGGAATACGCGGCCTTCTTCTAGAAGTGGCCCAACGTCGAGGGCACGGTACCGTGCAGCAAGACCCCGTTCACAGGCAATCAATCGTGAGTTATTCGACGGAATGCCTGCTTCAAAGGGGGGGCTGCTGCGGCCCTCTTGCTATGACGCTTTTGGTATGGCCGCCCCAGAAAAAAGCCCTAACTGTCTTGAAGTGCCCTCTTCATGTCACTAAATGTCCTCGCCAGCATGGCTGCACAGCGACAGGCTAGATTTCATACAAATTTTTGGTTAGGGAGTCTTCCAGCAACACCTGCCACCTGATTGTTCCAGAAGAATGGTTTGATAAAACAGGGCCGATTAACGATGCCGAAGAACAAATATTGTCCATGACACCTGAGCGTGCAAAA